>CAVBAZ010000149.1:0-6058 GCA_963593515.1 Bacteroidaceae bacterium | reverse complement strand
GATGGCCGGCTATGATAACGGACACAGCGTGGTATATCGTCTGGCCGATATGCTCGGGTGGGACCTGCTGCTGTTGCTGTTGCCGTTGGTTTATATCCTGCTGCGGGGCGCGGCGATTCTGTGGAGCGGTCAGCGTTACCTGCTGCCCCGGCCCTACTTTCAGGTCGTGGCCGCCATATGGCTGGTCTCGCTGGCGGAGGAAATCGTCCACTGGATCGTGGCGCTGCCGCCCACACTGGCCTATGCCGCCACTGACCGCCCCTCCTATTTTCAGTCCTATCAGGTGCTTTTGCAGGATTACGCCCGCACACTGACTTTCCTGCATGTGCCGAAAATCACTGCGGCGGTCACTGTTCTGGCGCTGGTCATTACGGCCATTATCAGGCGGAACAAAGCATCCGGACGCAATGATAAAAAACCGCCTTTGGCGGCATGATTTTAAGATGTGCCGCACAGCGGCACACCGCTTCTTTTCACTCTTCACTAAAAACGCGCCTGTCGCTTTTGCGACAGGCGCGTTTTTCATATCGCCGCGTAATACATGGCGCCGATGGCCTGCCCGAACTGGGCCACCGTCACCTGATGCTCCGGCAGCTGCCGCATCAGGGGCGTACACATGAGATCCTCGTCCGCCGCCTCCAGCCGGAGGTCGGATACGATCTCACGGCAACCCTCCTGCAAAAGGCGGAAGCAGGCCGGGTGCTTCACGAACCGGCCGAACAGATACCGCGTATCCGTCCGGGGCTGCATCAGGAAGCGCATCTCCCGGCTGATCTGGCCCACGTTCCGTCCAATCTGGCGGAACACGGACTGGGCCGCCGGATTTCCCTCCGCCGCCTGCTCCATGAGGTAGGCAAGGCAGGGCTTGCGCATGTCCTCCGGAGTCTAACGGATAGCGAGGATGCCGTTCCGCTCCTCGATAAAGCCCTCCAGCAGCGCCGGATCGGCGTCATAGGCCAACCGGAAGGCCGCCGCCTGTCCCAGATACCGCCGTGCGCCGGGAAGGCCGGAGTTTTCGTTGCGGGTGGAGCGCAGGTCCTCCGGCGGCAGCGCCCGCTGGGGGAAGCTGCCCAGATCCAGCAGGAAGTCGTACAGCTCCACCGGCATCTCCGGGATGGTGCCGTCGCTTTCCAGATAGCCCACGCCGAAGTCGGTGCCCAGCGCGTGGGCAATGACGCCGCCGGAAAAGTCCGGCTCGCCGCTGAAGGCCAGCTCCGCCGCCGCCGTAAAGGCGGCGATGTGGCCGTCGTTGGTCATGTGGATAGCGGCGTCGGGGCGGCACAGGGGCCGCAGCTGATCGATCAGACCGCCCAGACCGGCAAAGGCTGTTTCATAGTCGATGGCGGGATTCTCCCGCATGCCCTTGGTCTTGGGGCTTTCGCCGCCCACGATCCGGTCCCGGATCACCACGTCCGGAAAGCTGACGCCCAGCACGTCCAGCGGCACGCTGGCGCTTTGGGCCACGGCATGGGCCATTTCTTCGTCGCTGGCGTCCTTATCCAGCGCCGCCTGAAGCGCCGGGGTCATCCCCGCAGCGCAGCAGGCCATCAGCCGCACCAGCAGGGTGATGGGGCCGGTCAGCCCCTCGGCCACCGGACTGGCAGCGGGGTTCCAGTCGTACTCCTTCACGCACACCAGACGGCCATCCACCGCCACCGCCGCTTTGATGTCGGTGCCGCCGATGTCGATGCCGCAGCATACGCCGCGGCCGCACCGCTCCACCGCCTTTCGCAGGCGGGGCAGCAGGTCGCCGCCGCGCTGCGGCTCCGGCACGGCGGGAACGTAGGCGCTCCGGTCACGGACGGCGAAGGAGAACGTCCCGCCGCCGAAGGCCCGGCACAGGCGGTTGGCGATATTGACCACCTTGCCATAGCCGCTGCGGGCGGCTTCGTGTACCTGAAAGATGTCGTTCAATTCGCCCAGCAGGGCCACGACCTCGGTCTCCCGCAAGTCCAGATAAAAGGCCATTTCCCGGCCGCTGAGGGCGGACAGAGTGTTGAACACGCAGGCGGTGACGTACTGCGCCGCGAACTGCCGCTGTTCCGCGCCCTCCCACCGGGGGATGGGCAGTGGGAAGTCCCGCCGGGTGCCGTCCGTCAGCGTCAGCTGCATGGTGACGGCCACATGATCCGGCAGCGCGGCGCATTGCTCCCGCACGTCGCTGAGCCAGACGCTCTGGCCGGACTTGGCCTGCTGTAACCATTGAGAAAGCATAAAAGTTCCTCCTGAAAGAAAGGAGCGCCGCCGGAATGGCGGCGCTCCTAGCATTAAAAAGCCTCGCAGAGTTCACGTCCGCAGACGTGAAGAATTTCAATCATTTTTCTGCCGTCGCCACGTCAAGAAAATATGCCAGTGGCATATTTTTAGTGTCGATCTCGGCGGCTATGCCGCCGTAGCATCCACTGGATTTGCGCCGCACTGTCATTAGGTGCGCGCAGCCGACCGCAATCCCTCTCGAGGAAAATCGCAGATTTTCCTCGAATTTAAAGGACGTGTACCTCCTCTGGGTCGAACACCAAACGGCACTCCTCGCCCACCTGATAGATGCGCTTGTTCTTGGGGTTGTGCTCGGCCAGCTTTACCAGCGTATCGCCCACCATCACATGGTAGTTCTGATAGCTGCCCATGAAGCAGGACACGATCACCTTGCAGGGCAGGCCGCCCTCGTCAGCCAAATGGCCGGACTCGGGACGCAGCACCACGGTATAGGTCTCGCCCTCCTTCAGGTCGTCGCGGCCTGCCACGGCCATCTCATGACCCTCGATGTTCAGCAGGGCATGCGTGCCGTTATGGCCGGTCATGGCGCCCTTCAGGAAGTTTGCCTCGCCGATGAAGTCCGCCACGAACTCGTTGACCGGGTGGTAGTAGATCTCCTGGGGGGTGCCCATCTGCTCCACCACGCCGTTCTTCATGATAATGATGTTGTCGGAGAGGGCCATGGCCTCGGACTGGTCGTGGGTGACGTAGATGGCGGTGATGCCCACCTCCTGCTGAATGCGGCGAATTTCGGTACGCATGGAGACGCGGAGCTTGGCGTCCAGATTAGACAGCGGCTCGTCGAACAGCAGGACGGACGGCTCGATGACCAGTGCGCGGGCCAGCGCCACACGCTGCTGCTGGCCGCCGGACAGCTGGTTGGTCATGCGGCCCTCCATGCCGGTCAGCTCCACCAGATCAAGAATTTTCATGACCCGCTCCTTGATCTCGTCCTTGGGGACCTTGCGCAGCTTCAGGCCGTAGGCCACGTTGTCGAATACGTTATAGTGGGGCAGCAGAGCATAGCTCTGGAACACCATGGCGGTATCGCGCTTGTTGGGGGTCAGGGCGTTGATGGCCTCGTCGCCCAGATAAATTTCGCCCTCGTCGGGGCTTTCAAAGCCGGCGATCATGCGCAGGGTGGTGGTCTTGCCGCAGCCGGAGGGGCCCAGCAGCGTCACGAAGCTGCCCGGCTCGATGGTCAGGGAGGTATCCTTCACCGCGTAGAAATCCTTGCCGGTTTTGGGGTCCTGATAGATCTTGGAGATATGCTCCAAGCGGACGCCTTTTTTCACTTTATCCATTTATTTGCCCTCCTTGAGCTTTCTGCTGGTGCCGAAGTACTTCATAAACAGGTTCATCAGCAGCACCGCGCCGTAGGTAATGACGATCAGGATGGTGGCGAAGGCGCAGGCCAGACTGTAAGAGCCCTTTTCGGCAAATTCGTTGATCTGCACGGTGATGAGCAGGAACTGCGGTGTCACCAGCAGGATGATGGCGGAAATGGCGGTGATGCTGCGGACGAAGGCCGTCACCAGACCGCTGAGGAAGGAATCCTTAATAAGGGGCAGCGTCACGGTCATGAACACCTTAAAGCTGTCCGCGCCCATGTCATAGGCGGATTCCTCGATGGATTTATCGATCTGCCGCAGGGCGGAGATACCGCTTCGTGTACCGGTGGGCAGCGAGCGCACCACGAACACGATAATGAGGATCTACAGGCCCTGCAAAAAGCTGGTGCCGAACACACCGCTGGAGAAGCCGCGGATATAGCCCACGCCCAGTACCGTGCCGGGCACAGCCATGGCCAGCATGGACACCGCCTCGATAAAGCCCTTGGACTTGAACTTCCGCTTTACCACCAGATAGGAGATGATCATACTCAGCAACGCCGTGATGGGCGCAGAGATCAGGCTCAGCACGAAGGAGTCCCGGAAGGCCTGGAAGCCGTGGTAGCGGGTAAACACCAGCTGGAACCACTTGCCGGTCAGCGGGAAGAACTTGAAGCCCCAGGTGGGGAAGAACGCGCCGATGGGCACGCACAGATACATGATGATGACGAAGCTGGCGGCCATTCTGGTAGCCATCCAGATCATCCTGCACCACTTCCCGGTGGGGGCCGACGCCCTGACCACCCAGGAAATTCTGGTGGAGATGGAGGACACGCCGGAGCTGCAGGCGCAGTTCGACGCCCTGCTGAAGGCCCATAACGGACAGGTGGTGGAGAGCAGTCTCAGCCGGGACGAGGGATACCTTCGCATGGAGATCACCGCCAAGCTGGAGCCGCCCATCACCCACGACGAGGCGCTGACGTTCCTGAAATCCAACAGCGGCGTCCGAAAGGTGTCGGTATAAGTTTCGCAGAACGATACTATATAATATAAATGAGGGGGAGACACAGATGAAACGTTCGGAGATCAATCGTGCCCTGCGGGAGCTGGAGGCCATGGTGAAGGAATACCGGTTCTCCCTGCCGCCCTTCTGCCACTTTACACCGGAGGAATGGGCCAGCAAGGGACACGAGTATGACGAGATCCGCCACAATATGCTGGGCTGGGACATCACCGACTACGGTCTGGGGGATTTTGATAAGGTGGGCTTCTCCCTTATCACCCTGCGCAACGGCAATCTGGCCATGGCGGATAAATACCCCAAGACCTACGCGGAAAAGCTGCTGTTCCTCAAGGAGGGACAGTACTCCCCCAACCACTTCCACTGGCACAAGATGGAGGATATCATCAACCGGGGCGGCGGCACGCTGCTGATCCGGGTGTATAACTCCCTGCCCGACGAGGAGATTGACCGGGTGAGCGACGTGACCGTCCACATGGACGGCGTCACCCGCACCGTACCCGCCGGAACGCAGCTGCGGCTGGAGCCGGGCATGAGCATCTCCATCCAGCCCTATCTCTACCACGATTTCGAGGTGGAGCCGGGCACCGGCAATATCCTCATTGGCGAGGTCAGCCAGTGCAACGACGACAACACCGACAACCGCTTCAACCCGCCCGTGGGCCGCTTCCCGGCCATCGAGGAGGACGAGCCGCCCTACCGCCTGCTGTGCAACGAGTATCCGGAGGCGGCGGAATGAGCGCCCGGTACGATATCGCGGCGCTGGGCGAGCTGCTGATTGACTTTACCGACAGCGGCGTCTCCGACAGCGGCATGCGGCTTTTCGAGCGCAATCCCGGCGGCGCACCCGCCAACGTGCTGACGGCGGCGGCACGGTTCGGAAGGACGACCGCCTTTCTGGGCAAGGTGGGCGATGACATGCACGGCCAATTCCTGCGGCAGACGCTGGTGAACGCAGGCATCGACGTGTCAGGGCTGGTGATGGCGACGGACGTGTTCACCACGCTGGCCTTTGTAGCGCTGAATGAGCAGGGCGAGCGGAGCTTTTCCTTCGCCCGGAAGCCCGGCGCGGACACCTGCCTGCGTCCGGAGGAGCTGAATGCCGCTGTGCTGGACAGCTGCCGGGTACTGCACGTGGGCTCCCTGTCCCTGACGGACGAACCGGCCCGCAGCGCCACCTTCGCCGCGGTGGAGCGGGCGAAAGCCGCCGGCGCGGTGATCTCCTACGACCCCAACTACCGCGCCGCTCTGTGGCCGGACGCGGAGACCGCGGCGCGGCACATGCGCAGCATGGTGCCCTATGAGGACGTGATGAAGCTGTCGGACGAGGAGACGGCCCTGCTGACCGACGAGTCCGATCCCGCCGCGGCGGCCGCAGTGCTGCTGTCCCGTGGCGTGAAGTGCGCGGCGGTGACGCTGGGCGCGGACGGTGCGCTGGTGGCCACGGCGT
>CAVBAZ010000148.1:0-2588 GCA_963593515.1 Bacteroidaceae bacterium | reverse complement strand
CTGCTGATACCTGAAATATTAACTTTGAAACTTATTATACGAGGAGTGATATCATAATGAAAGCAATCGTGACCGTGGTGGGCAAGGATCAGGTGGGCATTATTGCCGGTGTGTGCAACACGCTGGCCGACAGCCAGATCAATGTGCTGGACATCAGCCAGACCATCATGGAGGGCTATTTCACCATGATGATGGTGGTGGATCTGGCGCTGTGCGAGACGCCCTTCGACCATCTGCGCACCATCCTCAAGGACTATGGCGAGGGCCGGGGCCTGTCCATCCGCATCCAGCGGGAGGACATCTTCGACGCCATGCACAAGCTGTAAGCGGAGGCGTGACCATGCTGAATCTGCAAAACATCTTTGACACCATCGACATGATCGACAAGCAGCATCTGGACATCCGCACCATCACCATGGGCATCTCCCTGCTGGACTGCGTCAGCGAGGATCCCAAGCGCTGCTGTGACAAAATTTACGATAAGATCTGCCGCCGTGCGGAGAAGCTGGTGCAGACGGGCCGGGACATCGAGAGCGAGTTCGGCATCCCCATCGTCAACAAGCGCATTTCCGTCACCCCCATGGCGCTGGTGGCGGGCAGCTGCGATACGGAGGACTACGTCCCCTTCGCCCTGACCCTCGACCGGGCGGGCAAGACCTGCGGCGTGGACTTTCTGGGCGGCTATTCCGCGCTGGTGCAGAAGGGCTTCAGCAAGGGCGACGAGTTGCTGCTGCGGTCTATCCCGCAGGCATTGGCCCAGACCGATCTGGTGTGCTCCAGCGTCAACGTGGGCAGCACCAGGGCGGGCATCAACATGGACGCGGTGGCCCGCATGGGCCGCATCATCAAGGAGACCGCCCATCTCACCAGGGACAAGGACGGCCTTGGCTGCGCCAAGCTGGTGGTGTTCTGCAATGCCGTGGAGGACAATCCCTTTATGGCGGGCGCCTTCCACGGTGTGGGCGAGGCCGACAGCGTCATCAACGTGGGCGTCTCCGGCCCCGGCGTGGTGTATCACGCCCTGCAGAAGTGCAAGGGCGCTCCCTTTGACGTGGTAGCGGAGACCATCAAGAAGACCGCCTTCCAGATCACCCGCATGGGCCAGATGGTGGCCACCGAAGCCTCCCGCCGTCTGAATACCCCCTTCGGCATCGTGGATCTGTCTCTGGCCCCCACTCCCGCCATTGGCGACAGTGTAGCCCGTATTCTGGAGGAGATGGGCCTTGCCGTCTGCGGCACCCACGGCACCACTGCCGCGCTGGCGCTGCTGAACGACGCCGTGAAGAAGGGCGGCGTTATGGCCAGCAGCCATGTGGGCGGCCTGTCCGGCGCGTTCATCCCCGTGTCGGAGGATGAGGGCATGATCGCCGCCGCCCAGCAGGGCACCCTGACCATCGACAAGCTGGAGGCCATGACCTGCGTATGCTCCGTGGGCCTTGACATGATCGCCGTACCCGGCGACACCAGCGCCGAGACCATCTCCGCCATCATCGCTGACGAGGCGGCGGTGGGTATGGTCAACAGCAAGACCACCGCCGTCCGCATCATCCCCGTGGAGGGCAAGACCGTGGGCGACGTGGTGGAAATGGGCGGTTTGCTGGGCAGCGCCCCGCTGATGCCGGTACACACCGAGTCCAGCGCCGACTTCATCGCCCGTGGCGGCCGCATCCCTGCCCCACTGCAAAGCCTGAAGAACTGAGCCTATGATACGACACGCAACGCAAACCGACCTGCCCCGTATTCTGGAGATCTACGACATCGCCCGCCGCTTCATGCGGCAAAACGGCAATATGGTGCAGTGGGTCAACGGCTACCCCTCGGAGCCGCTGCTGCGGCAGGACATCGCCAACGGCGACCTGTATGTGATGGAGGACGCGGGCGGCGTCTACTGCGCCTTTGCGCTGGTCATGGGCGACGACCCCACCTACGCCGAAATTGACGGCGCGTGGCGGGACACCGACACCCCCTACGGCACCATCCACCGCATCGGCAGCGACGGCACCCACCGGGGCGTGCTGCACGAGTGCGTGGAGTGGGCGGCCCGGCAGATACCTCACCTGCGGGTGGACACCCACGCCGACAATCAGGTGATGCGGCGCTGCATCCTGCGGGAGGGCTTCACCTACTGCGGCGTCATCCATGTGGCCGACGGCACGCCCCGCGTGGCCTTTGAGCGGACATAAGAAAAAAGCAGTTGATGGAACGCTCCATCAACTGCTTTATTTTGATCTTGCAGGCGGATAGGGCCGCGGGTCATCCGTGCGCCCCAAAAGGTAATCTGTGGAAACCTTATAGTACTCAGCCAGCGCCAATAGGTGACGCAAGGGGATCACCCGTTTCCCCAATTCATAATTACTATACACCCGCTGGTCAATGCCCAGCAGAGCCGCCACCTGTTTTTGCGCCAGATCGTGATCCTCACGCAGATCTCGCAGTCTCGGGATATACAAAGTGATCACCTCAAGAGCATTATATGTACTATCAAAAGATAGTATTGACTTTACTATCAAAGCATAGTAAAATTGTCAAAAAACAAGTCCAATGGTATGAAGTCAAGTAGGTGATGCAAGAAAATTTTGAAGAAAAGC
>CAVBAZ010000147.1:0-4561 GCA_963593515.1 Bacteroidaceae bacterium | reverse complement strand
GCCCAGATGGAGGAAAGGCAGGTGGTCTCGGTGGTCATCACGTCGATGCCGTTGCGGAAGTCGATGGGCAGTTCTTTGATGCCGGGGCCCACAAATTCCAACACCTTATTGTTGACGAAGCCGCTCTCGAAAGTGGCCTTCACCAGCGCGATGGCCACGTCGTGGGGGCCGACACCCCGGCGGGGCTTGCCGGTGAGGTACACCATGACCACCTCCGGCATGGGGGCGTCCCATGTGTTCTTCAGCAGCTGCTTGGCCAACTCCGGGCCGCCCTCGCCCACGGCCATGGTGCCCAGTGCGCCGTAGCGGGTGTGGGAGTCGGAACCGAGGATCATGGCGCCGCACTTGGCCATCTGCTCGCGGGCGTAGGAGTGGATGACGCTCTGATTGGCGGGAACGTAGATGCCGCCGTACTTCTTGGCGGCGGACAGGCCGAACACGTGGTCATCCTCGTTGATGGTGCCGCCCACGGCGCACAGGCTGTTGTGGCAGTTGGTCAGGGCGTAGGGGATGGGGAACTCTTTCATACCGCTGGCGCGGGCCTGCTGGATGATGCCCACATAGGTGATGTCGTGGGACACCATGGCGTCAAACCGGATGCGCAGCTTCTCGGGATCGCCGGATACGTTGTGGGCCTGCAGGATACGCCATGCCATAGTGCCCTGGCGTGCTTCTGCCTGAGGGACAGACGCGCTCTCGCAGGGGACACCGTTTACCAGATACATGCCGTGGTTCGTCAGTTGGATCATGCTGAATAACCTCCTTGGGTTGGATTCTTACACATATTTACTGTCCCTATTGTAAACGCAGCGGCGGGCAGTTGTAAACTGGTTTTTGCCCAAAATCAGGGCGGAAAACACATTTCTCCCTTTTGACGGATTTGCTGCGAAAACGCACGGAAATATGCATGAGTGTGCAGGAAAACTGTCATTCCTGAGGCGGGAACAGGGAGACTGACGGGGCGGCAAGGGGGAAAATGCAGTTCGTGCTCCGGTGAGACTGCAAGTGCTTTCCGGCAAAATGCACAAAACGGGAGAACGGCCGGCAAGGCAAAAGGAAGGCGGCGCTTTTGTAAAAATACCGAAATATGGCAGATAAGTTTCTTTTGAGTAAAATACTGCCGAATATTGTTGACGAATAAGAGATTTTGTGCCATACTATCTGATAATATACCGCCCTATATCCATTTTTCCAAAGGGGCGTCAGCAAGTGAAAGGAGTGACCACCTTGAGCAGACTCGACATCAAGACTCCCAGCAAAGCGCAGACTGTGGTGGATAACCTCTACCGTGACGTAGAGCGCCGTATCGCGGCGTCGCCTCCCGGTCTGTGTCCTGTGGATATGTCATTGACCTTTTTGCAGCTGTGCCATGCCCAGACCTGCGGCAAGTGCGTACCCTGCCGTATCGGACTGGGCCAGCTGACCAAGCTGATCGAGCTGGTGCTGGACGGCGAGGCCGATATGTCCACGCTGGCCATCATCGAAAAGACGGCCCGCAGCATCGTCAACACCGCCGACTGCGCCATCGGACGTGACGCCGCCCGTCTGGTGGTGGACGGTCTGGAGGGCTTCCGGGATGACTATATCGAGCATATCGAGCATCACCGATGTCTGGCAAGCCTTGCCCTGCCGGTGCCCTGTGTGGCCCTGTGTCCGGCGGGCGTGGACGTGCCCGGCTATATGGCGCTGGTGGGCGAGGGACGCTGCGCCGACGCGGTGCGGCTGATCCGCAAGGACAACCCCATGCCCACCGCCTGCGCCTACATCTGCGAGCATCCCTGCGAGGCACGGTGCCGCCGCGACATGATCGACGCGCCCCTGAACATCCGGGGATTGAAGCGCTACGCCGTGGATCACGCGGGCGACGTGCCGCAGCCGGAGTGTGCGCCCGCCACGGGAAAGACCGTGGCCGTCATCGGCGGCGGCCCCAGCGGCCTGAGCTGCGCCTACTATCTGGCGCTGATGGGCCACAAGGTGGTCATCTTCGAGGAGCGCAAACAGCTGGGCGGCATGCTGCGCTACGGCATCCCCAACTACCGATTCCCCAGAGAGAAGCTGGACGCGGAGATCAACTCCATCCTGTCTCTGGGCATCGAGGCCCACACCGACGTGACCGTGGGCAAGGATATCACCTTCGAGCAGCTGCAGCAGGAGTATGACTGCCTGTATATCGCCATCGGCGCCCATCAGGGTAAGGGCGCGGGCATCCCCGGCGAGCACAGCAAAAACGTCATGTCCGCCGTGGAGATGCTGCGGGGCATCGGTGACGGCGACATGCCGGACTTCACCGGCAAGCATGTGGTGGTCATCGGCGGCGGCAACGTGGCCATGGACGTGACCCGCAGCTCCATCCGTCTTGGCGCGGACAAGGTGTCCTGCGTGTACCGCCGCCGTATCGAGGATATGACGGCGCTGCCGGACGAGGTCACCGGCGCTATGGCCGAGGGCGCGGAGATGCTGACCCTCATGGCGCCCGTCCGTATCGAGGCCAACGAGAATGACGAGGCCGTGGCCCTGTGGGTACAGCCCCAGATCCCCGGCGAGACCGACAAGTCCGGCCGTCCCCGGCCGGAGAAGGCCGACCTGCCGGAGCTGCGCATCGACGCGGACATTATCGTGGTGGCCATCGGACAGGGCATCGAGATCGCCGGTTTCGAGCAGTCCGGCGTACCCATCAAGCGGGGCACCTTCGTGGCGGCCAGCTCCAGTCAGGTGGGCAACATGAACAACGTGTTCGCCGGCGGCGACTGCGTCACCGGCCCCGCCAGCGCCATCCGTGCCATCGCCGCCGGTAAGGTGGCGGCGGCCAACATCGACGAGCATCTGGGCTTCCACCACGATATCACCGTGGAGGTCGACATTCCCGCGCCCAAGCTGAATAATTCGCCTCCCCACGGACGCATCAACACCACCGAGCGGGAGGCCGCGGAACGGAAGAACGACTTTGAGGATATCGAATGTGGCCTGACCTGCGAAGGCGCCTGCACCGAAGCGTCCCGCTGCCTGCGCTGCGACCACTACGGTTACGGGATTTTCAGAGGAGGTCGAAACAGCAAATGGTAACTTTGACGATCGACAAGAAAGTGATCTCCGTGCCGGAGGGCACGACCATTCTGGAAGCCGCCAGGAGCGCCAACATCAGCATCCCCACCCTGTGCTATCTCAAGGGCATCAACGAGATCGCCGCCTGCCGCATCTGCATGGTGGAGGTAGAGGGCCACGCCCGTCTCGTTCCCTCCTGCGACAACGCGGTGGTGGAGGGCATGGTGGTGCACACCAACTCGCCCCGTGTCCGTGAGGCACGTCGCGTGAACCTGCGGCTGATCCTCAGCCAGCATGAGAACAACTGCACCAAGTGTACCCGCAGCGGCAACTGCAAGCTCCAGACCTTGTGCAACGACTATAACCTGCTGGGCGACCACTACATCAAGGATCTGAAAAACATCCCCACCGACTTCTCCAACCCTGTGGTGCGCATCGAGAACCGCTGCATTCGCTGTATGCGGTGCATCCAGGTGTGCGAGAAAATTCAGGGCATGAACATCTGGGACGTGGTGGGCACCGGTACGCGCACCACCGTGGGCGTGGGCCGCTTCCGCACACTGGGCGAGTCCGACTGCACCTTCTGCGGCCAGTGCATCACCCACTGTCCCGTGGGCGCTTTGCAGGAGCATGACGACACCGGCAAGGTGTGGGACGCGCTGGCCGATCCCAACAAGATCACCGTGGTGCAGATCGCACCCGCCGTTCGGGCCGCGTGGGCGGAGTACTATCATCTTGATCCCAAGTTTGCCACCGCCAAGCGGATGGTGACGGCGCTGAAGGAGATCGGCTTCGACTACGTATTCGACACCAACTTTACCGCCGACCTGACCATCATGGAGGAGGGCAGCGAGTTCTTACAGCGCTTTACCCACCATGACCAGTACAAGTGGCCCATGTTCACCTCCTGCTGTCCCGGCTGGGTGCGGTTCGTGAAGGGCCAGTTCCCGGAATACACCACCAATCTGTCCACCGCCAAGTCCCCGCAGGCCATGTTCGGCGCGGTGGCCAAGAGTTACTTTGCCGAGAAGCTGGGCGTGGATCCCCACAACATCTGTGTGGTGTCCATCATGCCCTGCACCGCCAAGAAGGCGGAGCGGGCCATCCCCAACCTGAACAGCGCCTGCGGCGATCCGGACGTGGACGTGGTGCTGACCACCCGCGAGTTCGTCCGCATGCTGCGGGGCGAGCAGATCAACCCCGCCGTCATGGAGGAGACGGAGTTCGACAGCCCCTTGGGCACCGGCACCGGTGCGGCAGTGATTTTCGGCGCCACCGGCGGCGTTATGGACGCGGCACTGCGCAGCGCCTACTTCATGGTGACGGGCCACAACCCTGATCCAGACGCCTTTACCGCCGTGCGGGGCATGGACGGCTGGAAGGAGGCCGCCTTCGACATCCCCGGCGCGGGCCGTGTCCGCGTGGCGGTGGTCAGCGGTCTGGGCAATACCCGGAAGCTGATGAACGCCCTGAAGGACGGCAAGGCCAGCTACGATTTCGTAGAGGTCATGGCCTGTCC
>CAVBAZ010000146.1:0-5087 GCA_963593515.1 Bacteroidaceae bacterium | reverse complement strand
GGTTTCATAACCCCGTCGGTGCCTTTCGCAGAAAGGCGGATTATAGATATGAAAGAACAGCTTTTGCAGCAGCTTCACAGCGTGAAAACCATGTCCATCGTGGGCATGTGCAAGAACGCCGGAAAGACCACCATGCTCAACTGGCTGCTGGAGCAGGGAAGGCTCCAGGGCGTCCTGGGCCTGACCTCCATCGGCCGTGACGGCGAGTCCACCGATATCGTCACCGGTACGGAAAAGCCCGGCATTTTCGTCCGGGAGGGCACCCTAATCGCCACGGCGCAGGATATGCTGCAGCTGGGGGATATTACCAAGGAAATACTCATGACCACCGGCATCCCCACGCCCTTGGGCGAGGTGGTCATTGTCCGGGCACGCAGTGCCGGACATGTGCAGCTGGCAGGCCCGTCCATCACCACCCAGCTGAAAACCGTGTCCCGGGAGTTTTTTGAGCTGGGCGCGGATGTCTCCATCATCGACGGCGCGCTGGGCCGCAAGAGTCTGGGCGCCCGTGCCGTGGCGGAGGGCGTGATCCTCTGCACCGGCGCCAGCTACGATATGAATATGGACAAGGTGGTGGCCGACACTGCCCACATCTATCATCTGATGAACCTGCCCAAGGCGGAGACTCTGCCGCCGGAGGCCGCCGAGGGTCTCGAAAAATGCTGGCGGGAAAACGGTGCGGCCCTTGTTACCGGTGCGCTGACCGACAGCATGGTGCTGCCGCTGCTGCGCTCCGGCGTGCTGCGCAATGGCCGCCTTGTGGTGAAGGATCCCAGCAAGGTGCTGTTGAAGCCCGATACGCTGGATAAGCTGGCCACCCGCAGCGTCACGCTGGAAACGGAGGAGGCCGCCCGCACCCTGTGCGTTACCATCAATCCGGTTTCCGCCTACGGCTGGCGCTTCGACAAGGATGCCTTCATGGCCGCCATGACCGCCGCCGTGGACGCTCCCGTCATCAACGTGAAGGAGGAATTACAATGATCGCCATATCCTTTGATGAAAAGGTCAAGATCGGCCTGCAATACGCTCTGGAGACGCTGCACGGCTGCTCTCCCTTCGGACTGGAGCGCATCCGCCGCCTGCGGTTCTATACCCCCGATGAGCGGCCCACGCTGGAAACGGAGCTTTATAACGTGCAGGCGCTGGCGGACCATAACGAGGCGCTGAAGGACACCTTCACCCGTCTTATGACGGTCATGTGCCAGATCAAGGACATCCGCAACTCCCTGCGCCGCTGCCAGAACGGCGAGGTGCCGGATCATGTGGAGCTGTTCGAGATCAAGGGCTATCTCCAGCGGCTCAACGACATGCGTCCCCTGCTGGACACCATCAACGAAACCGCCCGGCTGAAGGATGTGACCTTGCACGATCCCACCGCCGCGCTGGATATTCTGGACCCCAACCATACCGGCAGCCGCGGCTTCTACATCCCCGACAGCGCCACGCAGAAGCTGAAAGAAATTCGCAATGCCAAGAAGGACGTGGAGGAGCGGCTGTTCCACGCCCAGACCGACGCGGAGAAGGATGACCTGCGTCTGCAGCGCACCCGCATCTGCGCCGAGGAGGAGAGCGAGGAGATGAAGGTGCGCCGCACCATGGGCACGCAGCTGGCCCCTATGGTGGACGATCTGCTGGCGGACGCGGAGACCGTGGGCCGTCTGGACTTCATGGTGCAGAAGGCACTGTTCGCCGTCCGCTACGGCGGTGTGCTGCCCTGGATCACCGACGGTGAACTGGTGCTGGAGGACATGGTGAACCCGGAGCTGGTTGACCTGCTGGCCGAGCAGGGGAGGGCCTTCGTTCCCGTGTCCATCGCGCTGAACCGCGGCGCTACCGTCATCACCGGCGCCAACATGGGCGGCAAGTCCGTAGCCATGAAGACCGTGGCGCTGAACGTGCTGCTTTTGCAGGCAGGATTTCTGGTGTGCGCCAAGTCCGCCGCAATGCCGCTGTTCCACAGTGTGAAGATGCTGTTTGACGATCTCCAGTCCATCCAGTCCGGCCTGTCCGGCTTCGGCTCCGAGATCGTCCAGTTTGAGAAGGCGCTTGCCGAGGTGGAGCAGGGCTACTCCCTGTTCCTGCTGGACGAGTTCGCCCGGGGCACCAACCCCGACGAGGGTGCGGTGATCGTACAAGCGGTCACGAAATACCTCAACGGCGTCAACGCCATCTCCCTGCTGACCACCCACTATGACAAGGTGGCCGAGTGCGCCAACGACCACTATCAGATCATCGGCCTGCGCGACATAGACCCCGAGCAGATCCGCCGTGAGTTGTCCGCCACCAACGAGGATGGCGTGGCGGTCATCGCCCGCCACATGAACTACGGCCTGTACCGGGTAGAGGGCAAGTCCGACTGCCCGCGTGACGCCCTGAACATCTGCCGCATGCTGTCCCTGAAGCCGGAGATCATGCATCTGATCGAAGAAAACTATTAAAAATAAACGAAAAAATTTCGCTTCGGTTTCCCGGAGCGAAATTTTTTATCAAACAGTTGGAAAGTTGCACAAAAAATAAGTTTGTTATTTGTATCACAAACCCACTTGACAAGACTTGTAATACCTGTCATAATTGACACTGGTAATATTCCGAATATCAGTCAATAGAGGCGCGAAAGACAGGGTACGGTCCGACAGCGGAGCGGGCGGCCTGGATGGTCGGACGGGAAGGGGTCTTTCGCCGAAAGGGAGCAGTATGCCCAATCTGTTTCCTTGGCAGCGCCGCGTAAACGGTGTTGCTGTCATGTTGATCTTATCGACATGGAGCGCTATTGGTCAAAACGCTTGACCGACAGCGCTCTTTTTACGTTAGGAGCTTGCGGTCACAGTCATTCCGGATATCTCTCCGGAACGTCTTTGCCCACAAGTTCTTTGTTTTTCCAAAGAAAAAAGAGAGTTCCCGGCCAGCTGAATGAGGAATACGAACAAGACGTAAGAAAAGAATCATTTTGAAGGAGGAAACATCTATGGAAAAGATCACTTCTATGCTTCGCCTGCGTATGAGTGCGAAGGACGCCCACTACGGCGGCAACCTGGTGGACGGCGCCCACATGGTTCACCTGTTCGGTGACGTGGCTACCGAGCTGCTGATCGCCTGCGACGGCGACGAGGGCCTGTTCTGTGCCTACGACAACGTGGAGTTCCTGGCTCCCGTGTACGCCGGCGACTACATCGAGGCCTACGGCGAGATCGAGAAGATCGGCAACACCTCCCGCACCATGAAGTTCGAGGCCCGCAAGGTCATCGTCTCCCGCCCCGACATCAGCGCTTCCGCCGCTGACGTGCTGGCCGAGCCCATCGTGGTCTGCCGCGCTCACGGCACCTGCGTCACCCCCAAGGATTGCCAGCGCAAGGAAATCAAGAAGTAAGGGAGTAAGGAAATGGAAAAGCTGATCATTACTGCCGCGATCTGCGGCGCTGAGGTCACCAAGGCCCAGAACGAGGCCGTTCCCTACACCATCGAGGAAATGGTGCGCGAGGCCAAGTCCGCTTACGAAGCCGGCGCTGCCATCCTGCACATCCATGTCCGCGAGGACGACGGCACCCCCACCCAGGACCGTGACCGCTTCAAGGTCGTCATGGACGCCATCCGCAAGGAGCTGCCTGACGTCATCATGATCCCCTCCACCGGCGGCGCCACCGGCATGAGCCCCGAGGAGCGTCTGCAGCCCACCGAGCTGTTCCCTGAAATGGCCACTCTGGACTGCGGCACCTGCAACTTCGGCGACGAGATCTTCGACAACACCATGCCCACCATGCGTGCCTTCGGCAAGCGCATGATCGAGAACGGCATCAAGCCCGAGTACGAGTGCTTCGAGCTGGGTCACATCGACACCGTTCTGGGTATGGCCAAGAAGGGCGAGGTCCCCGGTCATCCCATGCAGTTCAACTTCGTGCTGGGCGTGCACGGCTGCACTCCCGCCACTGTGGAGAACCTGGCCTTCTTCGCCAGCAAGATCCCCGCTGACGCCACCTGGACCGTCTCCGGCGTGGGCCGCGCTGCCTGGACCATGGCCGCTGCCGCCATCGCTATGGGCGGTAACGTCCGCGTTGGCTTCGAGGATAACATCTATCTGGGCAAGGGCCAGAAGGCCGCTTCCAACGGCGAGCTGGTGGCCAAGGTCGTCCGCATCGCCAAGGAGCTGGGCCGCGAGATCGCCACTCCCGCCGAGGCCCGCGAGATCCTGAGCCTGAAGCCCCTGAAGTAAGTACTTTTCCCACCATAAACCAACCACATTACCTGATAAAAACCACATTACATTAACCACATAAACAATTTTTAGGAGGATATTACAATGGCTGAACTGAAAGGCAACAAGTACGGTACCCACCGCGTTATCGAGCCCAAGGGCGTTCTGACCCAGGCTGCATGGAAGATCGACAACGATATGTCCAAGGTCTACTCCAACGAGATCGTGTGCGATGTCACCTCCCTGAACATCGACTCCGCTTCCTTCACCCAGATCTCCGAGGCCTGCGGCGGCGACGAGAAGAAGATCGGCGAGATGATCATGAGCATCGTCGCTGAGCGCGGCAAGCAGCAGAACCCCGTCACCGGTTCCGGCGGTATGTTCAAGGGCGTCGTCGCTCACATCGGCGAGGATCTGAAGAACAAGCCCGGCTTCGACCTGAAGGAAGGCGACAAGATCGTCTCTCTGGTGTCCCTGTCCATGACCCCGCTGAAGATCGAGAAGATCCTGTCCATCCACAAGGATATCGACCGCGTTGACATCATCGGCAAGGCCATCCTGTTCGAGTCCGCTCTGTACTGCAAGATGCCCGAGGATATGTCCGAGCCTCTGGCTCTGGCCGCTCTGGACGTGGCCGGCGCTCCCGCTCAGGCCCGTAAGCTGCCTCACGAGGGTGACAGCGTTCTGATTCTGGGCGCCAACGGCAAGTCCGCCGTTCTGTGCGGCTACGAGGCCATGAAGAAGGTCGGCCCCAAGGGCAAGGTCGTGGGCGTTGTCCGCAAGGCTTCCCAGGTTGCCGATCTGATGGAGCTGGGCGTTTACACCGACGTGATCGTCGCCGACTGCACCAAGCCCGTTGACGTTATGGAAGCCGCTCTGGGTGTCAACGATGGCAAGG
>CAVBAZ010000145.1:0-5401 GCA_963593515.1 Bacteroidaceae bacterium | reverse complement strand
GCCCTGATGAAGGACTTCTCCGTGGTGTTCCAGAATGTGGTGCTGTTCAACAACACCGTGATGGAGAACATCCGGGTGGGCCGCAAGGACGCCACAGACGAGGACGTGATGGCCGCCGCCAAGGCCGCCCACTGCCACGAGTTTATTGAGAAGCTGCCAAATGGCTATCAGACGGCCATCGGAGAAAACGGCTCTACCCTCTCCGGCGGCGAATGCCAGCGCCTGTCCATCGCCCGTGCGCTTTTGAAGGACGCTCCCGTCATCCTGCTGGACGAGGCCACCGCCTCGCTGGATGTGGACAACGAGACGGAAATTCAGGAGGCCATCACCCATCTGGTAAAAGGCAAGACCGTACTCATCATCGCCCACCGGATACGGACGGTGGAAAACGCCGACAAGATCGTCGTTCTGGACGGCGGCGTTGTCGCAGAGAGCGGCACCCATGAGGAGCTGATGCACAAGAACGGTCTGTACCGCAAGCTGGTAGAACTGCAAACCGCGGCGGCGGATTGGAAGCTGCGGGTATAAGAAGATAATCTCTCATTCCAGCGCAAAAGTATCCCGCTGCGGAGCGATTCCGCAGCGGGATACTTTTTTGCTTATCTAAGTGTTCTCAGGTTCCATCTCCTCCGTAAATTCACCTTTCTCTGTCGTTTGCAGACGCTATTTCACGCCATAAAAAATTCCTTTTTTGAATGAGAAATAAATGGGTGATCCCGAAGCAAAGTTCAGAAAGCCACCGATGATGATCCACACAAGCTCCGGTGAAACACCTGCGATCACGCTCTCAAGTATTCCGATAATCGCCCCCGCCAGTCCCGAATAAACCGTCATGCCAAAGCTGAGATCCTTTTGAAGCTTTGTGGCGATCTCCTTTTCGTGTATTCTGTTCAGATAAATAAGATAGGCGACGCCGAACAGGACGGCGGTCAGCGCTATAAGCGCCGCATAGTCCCATACATGGCGAAAACCGTTTCGGCAAAAGTAAAGGACACCTGCAATCAGGTGGACGATCCAGCCGATATCACTGATCAATCCCAATATCAGAAACGGAATATCCGGCATCATGGCCGTATAGCGGACACCCTGCTTCCCCTCCTGTTGGAGCTGTCTGATATGGTCCTCTGTTACTTTTCTCTTTTCATGGAGAATTTCTTGTATCGTATTCATGATATCTCCTCGTGATCCTGATACTCTATCCAATCATACATCTGCTTTTCAGCCCAAGGCAACGTCCAACACCATCATGACGCTGAACCCTGCGGCAAAGAACACCGTGCCAAGATTGGAGTGCCGCCCCTGCGACATTTCAGGTATCAGCTCCTCCACCACCACATAGAGCATAGCGCCGGCGGCAAAGCTCAAAAGATACGGCAGCGCCGGTATCACAAGCTGTGCGGCGAGAATTGTAAGTACTGCGCCGATGGGCTCTACAACGCCGGAAAGTACCCCGCCAAGGAACGCCCTGCTCTTGCTTTCCCCCTCCGCTCTGAGCGGCAGGGAGATGATCGCCCCCTCCGGGAAATTCTGAATGGCGATGCCAAGGGACAGGGCAAGCGCGCTTGCCGCCGTGATCTGGGTGTTATCCGAAAGGAAGCCCGCGTACATCACGCCCACCGCCATCCCCTCTGGGATGTTATGCAGTGTGACTGCCAGAACCATCATCGTGGTACGGCCTAAATTGCTCTTCGGCCCTTCCGCCTGTTCACTTCCCACGTGGAGGTGCGGGATCAGGTGGTCAAGCGCCAGCAAAAACAGCACGCCACACCAGAAGCCCGCAAACGCTGGGAAGAAAGCCAGCCTTCCCAAATACGCCGATTGCTCAATGGCCGGGATCAGCAAACTCCATATGGAGGCCGCCACCATCACACCGGCGGCAAAGCCCGCAAGGGAGCGCTGCACCAGATCGCCAAGCGTCTTTTTCGTAAAGAATACACAGGCCGCGCCTGCCGTGGTTCCGAGAAATGGGATCAGCAGCCCGACAAAAACCTCCATTTCGTTCACCGTCCTTTGTCCTGCATAACCGCCGCATCCGCTTGCCCAAGTAAAAACTTCTCCGCATACCGGCAGAATTCCTCCGGATGGACGATGACCAATTCCGCGTGCGCCATCTTCGGGATACCGTGGATGCGTATCTGCGGGAAGTAGCGCTTGATAAATCGGATGTTGCTCCGGCGCTCCTTCTTCTCATCGTCGCCGTACCAATAGGTGAGCTTTGTGCCACTCCCGGCAGGCGTCACCGGCAGCGCGTAATTGTTGCCGGACCAGAACACGTTGCGGATCGTCCGGTCAGAGTAGGTCTTGAGGTAGCGCTCTATTTCGTCGTACTCCTTGACCGCGTCATGGCCGGGGAGCGTAAACCGCTCCGGCGGAAATGCCGCCTCCAGCACCTTACGACTGTTGGCTACGAGCTTGAAGGACAGCACGTCCAACGCCAGATGCAGCCTTCGCAGCGGGTACGGGAACTGATAAGGTGTGATCCCGCCGTCGATGATGGCGCGGCCGACCGGAATCTCTCCCAGCGCCAGAAAACGGGTCAGGCATGCACCGCCCAGCGAACAGCCGTAGGCCGCGTCCAGCCGGACAACACCGTGGGCTTTTAAGTAGTCTGTCACCTCGTCCACCGTCTGCTCCACGGAGGTAAAGTCCCCCGGATACTCCGGCTGGTGGCCGTCATAGATCACCTGAAAAACGTGCCACTTCCGGGAAAGCAGCGCAATAGTCTCCGAAAACGCCCATACAGGCTCTGCTGTACAGGGAAGAAACAGCATCGTCCTCTCATTCTCCTGCCCATGTTCCCATATCTGCATGATCGTTACCTCCTATCTCATATATTCGGCATATATACATACGGCGTTCTATGGTTAGTTATCGCTAACCATAGTATTTTTGAAAAGCCGCCATTGGCAGCTTACATATTTTCACGATTTTGCAGGTACAAGGACATAGCAGCGGTCGCCAAGCTTCTGCTTTTATAGTATAGCACAGAACTTTCAGAAGTGAAAGAGGGATTTTCACCGCCTGAGCCGCTGGTAAGACGAAATCCAAAGCCATCTGGTTTCTCTCTCATACAAAACTGACACGCATTTTGCGTGTCAGTTCTTTCTGTATTTGCTTCTTTCTGTGCTCTGTCCCCCCTCACAGCATCTCCCGATACTTCAAATACTCCATGAACCGTTTCACTGCCAGTGAAACGGTTTTTCCTTCCCGCACCGCAAAGGCGATGGTGCGGCGGGCGGGCACGTCCACCTCTTTCGCCACGATGCGGTAGGGGATGCGCTTCAATATCAGCTGCGGCAGCATGCTGACCCCCAGCCCGCTCTCCACCATGGACATGATGGCGTAGTCGTCCCATGTGGTAAAGTGTACCCGCGGTTGCAAGCCGTGCTGGGTAAACACATGGGTGACCTCCTCGTTAGCGCCCTTTTCCAGCAGCATGAACGGCTCGTGACACAGGGCTTCCAGCGGCACCTTGTCCAACTCCGCCAGCGGGTGCCCTTCCGGCAAAATCGCCAGCAGCGGGTCTTGCTGCAAGGTGATCGTCTCGAACTCCGGCGCCGTAGGCAGCCGCAGAAAGCCGCAGTCCACCCGTCCCTGGGCGATCCACGCCTCGATCTCCGTATAGTCCCCCAGCAGCAACTCATAGTCCACGCCGGGATAGTCCTTCTGGAATGCCCGGATGATGTTGGGCAGCCAGTGGGTAGCCACGCTGGAAAAGGTACCGATGCGGATCAGCCCCGTCTGTACGCCCCGCAGGTCGTCCACCTGCATCTGCATCTTCTGATACTCCTCACACAGCTTTCTGGCGTAGGGCAGCAGCCGCGACCCATCGGAGGTCAGCTTCACGCCGGAGCGGTTCCGCTCCAACAGCGCGATGTGCCACTCCCGCTCCAGATCGCCGATCATGCGGCTGATGCCGGACTGGGAGTAATGCAGTATCTCCGACGCCTTGGTGAAGCTGCCGTACTCCACCGTTTTCACAAAGGCCATGTATTTCAGAAGGTTCATATCCATGGTGACGCCCACCTTTTATATCTGTTTTTGTGCTGCTATACATTTGGAACATTCGCTTTTGTTATGTTCTTTTCTATGGTACAGTATTACCGCGAAAAACGCAAGAGAAAGGTGAAGTATCATGTTTTATGTCAGCAACCCCATGCGGGAACCGCCCCGCACGTTCCGCAATCCCTTGCAGGAAAAGGTCTATGCCGCCCTGACCGACTTGCAGATCGACTATCAGCGGGTGAACACCGACGAGGCCATCACCATGGAGGACTGCGTCCGCATTGATGAAGTTCTCTCCATGCAGATGGTCAAGACGCTGTTCCTGTGCAACCGCCAGCAGACGGCATTCTATCTGTTCATCACCTGCGGCGACAAGCCCTTCCGCTCCAAGGATTTTAGCACCGCGCTGGGTATCTCCCGCGTTTCCTTCGCTCCCTCGGAGCGCATGGAGGAGCTGCTGGGCACGAAGATCGGCGCGGCCACGGTGTTCAGCGCCCTGCTGGACACGGCGCAGGATGTGCAGATCGTATTCGACCACGATGTGGCCGCCAACGAATGGTACGGTTGCAGCGACGGCACCACCACCGGCTACATGAAGCTGAAAACCGAAGATGTCCTGCACAAGCTGCTGCCCTACGCCAAACACGACTATACCGTTATCACACTGTAAAAAGAGGAATTACCCTATGTCTCAGGCAAATATCTGTATTCTTGTTACCATTTTCATCTACCTTGTGGGGATGCTGGCTATCGGCGTGTATTACGCCAAGCGGACAGCCTCTACCTCCGATTTCTTTCTGGGTGGCCGCAGTCTCGGCCCCTTTGTCACTGCCATGAGCGCCGAGGCGTCGGATATGTCCAGCTATCTGGTGATGGGCTTGCCTGGCCTTGCCTATCTCTCCGGCGTGGCGGACGTGGGCTGGACGATTATCGGTCTGGCGGTGGGCACTTACTGCTCCTGGCTGCTGATCGCCCGCCGCATCCGCCGGTACTCTCAGGTAGTGGACGCCATCACTCTGCCCCAGTTCTTCTCCGCCCGCTTTCACGACAGCCGCAGCATTCTCTCCGCCATCGCCGCCGTTATCATCATCGTGTTCTTCGTTCCTTACACGGCGGCGGGCTTCGCCGGGTGCGGCAAGCTGTTCTCCTCCCTGCTGGGCATGGATTACATGACCGCCATGATCGTCTCCGCCGTGGTCATCGTGGGCTACACGGCGGCAGGCGGCTTTCTGGCAGCGTCCATCACCGACTTTTTCCAGAGCATCATCATGACCGTGGCCATCTTCTCGGTGCTGGTGTTCTCGGTGGTGCAGGCGGGCGGCATCGATGCCGTGCTGGACAACGCCCGCACTCTGCCGGGGTATCTGGCGCTGGACGCCTCCTATATGGAGACTAC
>CAVBAZ010000144.1:0-3244 GCA_963593515.1 Bacteroidaceae bacterium | reverse complement strand
AAAGCCTGCTGATACCTGAAATATTAACTTTGAAACTTATTATACGAGGAGGGATCACCATGGAATTGTATAAGGATATTCTGGCCGCGCAGATCAATAGCGGTCGTATCCCGGTGGAGATAACGGTCAGCCTGGAGGTCGTGCAGCAAATCGTATCCCAGAAATGCTATCAGGCACTGGAGCAGATCAAGGCCATCCTGTCCGATCCAGAGCTAAGTGACGCGGCCTGTGTGCGCAAGCTGGAAGATGTGCTTGCTGTATTTGAAGCGCTGCATGACTTGGAAACTGAAAAATAACATGCAAAAAAGCACCCCTTTGGGGTGCTTTTTTGCATTGTAAAAGGGGCGTTATTCGTCGATCTTTCCTCTTGCGTGGAGCACATCGTCCGCCGTCAGGGCCATCAGGTCGTCACGGGTGACGTTCTCCATCTTGGCAAGGCGGTTGTTCTGGGCCACCAGAATATGCTCGAAGATATTCCGCACGCCGCGGGCGTTGCCAAAGCTGTCGCCGGCGGCGCTCTCCTCGGCGATGTAGTCCCGCACCAGCGGCTCGGCCTCCTCCGTCAGCACATAGCCCTTGCCGCAGCGCATCTTGAAAATGGCCATCATCTCGTCCACCGTGTAGTCGGGAAACAGCAGGAAGCGGTTGAAGCGGCTCTCCAGGCCGGGGTTGGAGTGGATGAACTTCTCCATCAGGTCGGTATAGCCTGCCACGATCACCACCAGATCGTCCCGGTGATCCTCCATGGCCTTCAGCACCGTGTCGATAGCCTCCTGACCGAAGTCGTTCTCCGACTTGCCGTTGAGGGCGTAGGCCTCGTCGATGAACAGCACGCCGCCCATGGCCTTCTCTATGGCCTTCTGGGTCTTGATGGCCGTCTGGCCCACATAGCCCGCCACCAGTCCGCTGCGGTCCACCTCCACCAGCTGCCCCTTGCTGAGGATGCCCAGCGAGCGGTAGATACGGGCCATCATACGGGCCATCATGGTCTTGCCGGTACCGGGGTTGCCGGTGAACACCATGTGGAGGGACATATCAGTGGTGGGCAGATCGTGTTCACGGCGCAGCTTATAGACCTGCACCATGTTGATGAGGCTGCGCACCTCGTCCTTCACCACGTCAAGGCCGATGTAGCTGTCCAGCTCCGCCAGAAGATCCTCCATTTTCTCCGGCGGCGGCAGCTCCTCCTTGGGCTCCGTCTCCTTCTGTCCGGTGGATACAGCGGCCTTCTTCCCGCTCTCTTCGCCGCCGGAGGGCGCTTTCGGCGCGGCAGGGGCCTGCGGCGCGGCGGGCGCACCCCAGAAGTCGCTGTTCATCCGCTTGATACCGTTCTCCGTCATGGAGCGGATCACGTCCAGCTGCTGCAAAATAATTTTATCCTTCTGATCCATTATGGCTTCCTCCTTAATGGGAGAGTTTTACATGGGCCATGGCCCGGAAGAGGAGCGCCGAGACGAAGCCTGTCAGCGTTCCCGTCGCCAGCGAGATCGCCAGCAGAAACGGCAGATAGCCCAGCACCATGGTATTGCCCAGCGTAATGACCGCCGCCGCCATCTGGCCCACGTTGTGGGCCGCCGCGCCGCCGATGGACACGCCGTAAATACTGAGACGGCGGCAGCGCTTCAGGCCGATCATCACCAGCATGGCGATAAGGCCGCCCAGCAGTGAGAACAGCAGCGCCGACACATTCCCGGCAAACAGGCTGCCCAGACCGCACCGGGCCAGCAGGATCACCAGCGCCGGAACCGCCCCCAGCTCATACAACGCGAACACCGTGACGATGTTGGCAAGGCCCAGCTTCACGCCCGGCAGCGGCACCACCAGCGACACAGGAAACAGATTCTCCAGCGTGCTGAGGCCCAGCGCCAGCGCCGTCAGCACGGCGCACAGGGCGAGATTTTTCGTCGTCCATTTCATAGCCGTCACCCCACGATCACGTCCGGCGCGTCCGCGGAAGCCGCACCCTCCAGATGGATGACCACCTGCGCGGGCAGACAGACGATGGACTGTCCCGCACGGCGGATCGTACCGGTGTGGACGCAGTCCTGCGTGGGACAATCGCTGTCGGAAACGTATACGCCGTCTCCGCTGATCCGTACCGTCAGGTGGTACGTGCCGTCGTCCAGATCCACAACCAGCTCCTTGTCAAGGCCGGGCGTCAGCTCTACGCGGCGCACCTCCTGCCCGTGCTGGGTGATAACGGCGGTGAGCCGTCCGGTCTGCGTCTTGGGCAGGTAGAACCACAGCGCCACGGCCACCGCCAGCAGCGTCACGATCGCCGCCACGACGGCGTCATAGCGGTTGAATTTCAGTTCAGGCCGTGAGGAGTTGGTAGTCATAGACGCTGCCCTCCGTCTCGTTGAAGCAGTCCGCCAGACCGGGCGTATACAGCACCCGACCGTCCGCCGTCACCAGCACCATATCGAAGGTACCCTGCTGCCGCCAGAAGTCCACGGCGGCAGCCTCGCCCATGACGTACAGGGCGGTGGAGTAGGCGTCGGCCATAGTGCCGGTGCCGCCGTTCTCCCGGCGGGTGACGATGGAGACGCTTAAAAGTCCGCTGTCCGCCGGATAGCCGGTGGAGGGGTCGATGATGTGCTGGTACACCGTGCCGTCCGGTGCGGTAAAATAGCGCTGGTAGCCGCCGGAGGTCACCACAAAGGCGTCCGACAGGTGCAGCGTACAGGCAAAGCCGTCAGTGTTCTGCGGATCCTGAATGGCCACGTTCCACAGCTTTCCCTCGGCGGTAGTACCGTGAACGTAGACGTTGCCGCCAAGGCTCACAAAGCCGCCGGAAATACCGCTTCCGGCAAACAGCTCCGCCGCCTTGTCGGAGGCGTAGCCCTTGGCGATGCCGCCCAGATCGATGGCGCAGCCCTCATCCAGCGCGGCGGTATCGCCGTCCAGCCGGACACGTTCACTGCCCACCAGCGGCAGCAGCGCGTCGATCTCCTCCTGCGAGGGGACGCGGGGACTGTCGGTAGTGATGCCCCACAGCTGCACCAGCGGGGCAATGGTCACATCGAATGCGCCGTTCGTCTCGGCGCTGTATTGCAGCGCCGACCGCAGCAGCGCCGCCGTATCGCCGCTGAGGACGGCGGTGCCATTGGCGTTCAGTTGGGCCACGTCGCTGGTGTCGATGGTGCGGCTGAGGCGCTGCTCCAGCGTGTTGATCTCGTTGGCGGTCTGCTGTAACACATCAAACGCGCCGTCGCCCACCGCCACAAGGGACATGTAGGTGTCC
>CAVBAZ010000143.1:0-4412 GCA_963593515.1 Bacteroidaceae bacterium | reverse complement strand
GTGTACTCCTTCTCGATGGTGCAGCAGGGGATGCCCCGTTCGGCGCTGAGGATATGACTGGCCAGCACCTTTTCATAGCTCCAGAATTCGCAGAACTTCATGCTCTCGTAGATGATGCCGTCGGCGTGGTATTCCTTCACCAGACGCTCCAGCTCGTCGTGGCGCTGGTCGATCTTGCCGCCGTCCATAAACCGGGCGCACTGGTTCCAGTGGAGGTAGTGGCGGCAGATGGCATCGTAGGCGGTCTCGCCATCCCGGATCTCGATCTCCTCACGGCTGGGGAAGCTGCCGAAGCAGTACCGGTCGGCCACCACCATGGCACCGCACATCTCCAAAAGCTTGGTGAACTCAGGATCGTCGATCTCGCTGCCGGCCAGCACCACGCGGGCGCGGAAGGGGAATTTTGGCTCCGGCTGACGGGTCTTCAATTCCTCCAGCGTCTCCTTCAGATAGGGCAGGATCAGGTCGTGGGGACAGACCTGACTGACCAGCTGGATCACATGGAACTCATAGCCGGTGATGGGCGGATTGTCCAGCTTGCGGAAATCGCCGATCTCGGTAATGGTGCGGCATAGGTCGTTGTGCTTCTCCACCGCCGTGCGCAGGGCCTTTTCGGAGGTGTCGATACCGTAAACCTGATGGAGCTTGTCCAGCACCTTCTCCTTCAGCTGCGCCTTGTAATAGTCAAGGCTGGTCTGATCACCCTTCATGGGCGGGTCGATGATGGTGACAAAGAAGCGCTCGTTCTCCACCGGCTTCAGCAGGAAGAAATGCTCCTCCATCCGCTCCATGGCGGCGCAGCCCTCCGCGCCGAACAACGCGCCCAGATAGTTGAAGCCGCCCTCGATGGCCCGCTCCAGAATACAGCGGACATAGGGACAGTTGCGGTTGGTCATGTAGTAGGACGCCACATCCGCCGTGGCGCTATTGGGGGCACGCAGCCGGGAGGAAAAACAGCCCGGCAGATTCAGCAGCACCTCCGGAATGTAGTAGCAGTTGTAGCCCAGCGCCACCTGCCCCTGACTGGTGGCCTGCTCCACCAAAGCGTTGTGCGCCTGCTGCAAAAGGTCCTCAAAATAGATCAGATGCTTGAGATCTTTCATGACGGCACTCCTCTCTCCACCGCCCCACCGGGCGGCATTTTTCTGTGTAAATTTTACCAAAAACGCGTCGGTGCGTCAATGAAAAAGGTGCAATTCGCAGAAAAATCCACGATTCGCCAGAAAACTGTCGAATTTCCCGGTCAATTTGTTGTCCTGCCACGGGCAACAGCCACCTTTCCCCTGCCCTGTAAGCAGGAGGGCCTTCCGCCCTTCAATACGAACAGGAGGTAATTTGCATGAGCGATATCAAAATCGCCGTCAGCGCGGCGGACGCCGTGGTCACGGAATCCGCCACGCTGACCTGCGGCATGGTGGGCGCTACGGTCACCTTCGCCTTCTCCGGCGACGCCTGGACGGCGCTGCGGAAGATCGCCGTATTCCGTGCCGGAAGCGTTCAACGCAGCGTGGAGCAGTCGGACTGGGACGGCAGCAGCTGCACGATCCCGTGGGAGTGCCTATGCGACGCCGGAGAACGGCTGCTGGCCGGCGTATACGGCATGGATGAAGCCGGACAGGTGGTGATCCCCACCATTTACGCGGACTGCGGCTGGATCCAGCCCGGCGCCGACCCATCAGGCGATCAGGCCATGGAGCCCACGGGGCCATTCTACACGGCCTTTCAGGAGGACGCTTTGGCCAAAGCCAAGGCGTCCGGCCTCTTTGACGGCGCGAAGGGCGATACCGGTGCACCCGGCAAGGACGGTACTCCCGGTAAGGATGGCGAGCCGGGGCAGGACGGCGCACCGGGCAGGGACGGCGCAGGCATGGACATCACCGGCGCTGCCGTGGGCCAGATCGCCAAGGTCTCTGCGGTAGACGCCAACGGCAAGCCTACCGCATGGGAGGCAGCAGACCTGACAGAGGGAGACACATGGGAGCTGATCAATTCCTTTACCGTCAACGAGGAAAACGCGGCGCGGATCATCAAGATTGACCGGGATACGGCGGGAAGCGCCTTCTCCCTGAAAGCGTTCGCGTTTGTGGCAAGGACCAACTCCACCAAAACCGATGCCAGTGTCTACGGCTGGTTCTGTGTCAACGGAAGAGGCACCTACAACTCCGGGGCGGGCGGTTTCCAGACAAACTTCGTAAGACACCCATCCTCCGGCGCGGCAATTTACAATGACGTGATCGGCTTTGTCCTTCCATGCGGTCTCATTTACGAAAGCACCACCGGCGGAAACGGAACCAACTGCGTGATGGGCCGAACCGTCACTGATGTTCATGAGGTGGAGCTTGCGGGATATCAGTACGCGGATAATCAGCTGTACGGCACATTTCAATTATGGGGGGTACGAAAATGAAGATCTGTGAAAACGGCTTTGTGCGGGAGATGACCGGCGAAGAGCTGGCGGCAGCCAGCGCCGTCCCTTTTACGCCGGTTTCCTATGACCGGCAGACGTCCGCTCTCTGCGCCGTGCGGCTCCTGCTGCGGGGCAAAAGCCCCGCGACTGCAGACGAACACATCCGGTGCGGCGGTCTGTATGACGAATGGACGGCGGGCAGCCACGCCGCCGGGGACATTTATACCGCGCTGGAGCAGGTGTGGGAGTGCTATCAGGCCTACGACAACGGTGTATATCCGGATATCGTGCCCGGCAGCGCCGCGTGGTACACCTTTAACCGCCCCATGCACGGTACAGCGCCGGACACCGCACGGGCCTTCGTACAGCCCTCCGGCAGCCACGACATCTATCACGCCGGAGAATACGCCGTCTACCACGACACGCTGTATGCCTGCCGGCAGGACACTGCATTCTCGCCAGAGGCGTATCCGGACGCATGGGAGGCCCAGGCCCTATGACCGAAGCGATCATCGTGGCGGTGCTCAGCCTTGCGGGAACGCTGGCGGGCGCGTATCTCGCCAACCGGAAAAGCGCCGCACTGCTGGCCTACCGGCTGGAGCAGCTGGAGAAAAAGGTGAACCAGCACAATCGGGTGGTGGAACGCACCTACGCGCTGGAGGAAACGGTGTCCCTGCTGGGTGAGCGGGTCAAGGTGGCCAACCACCGCATTACCGATCTGGAAAAATCGCATAGAATGGGACAGGACGGAACGTCCGGAAAGGAAGCGACACATGAAAAACTGGAAAACCTGGATCAAGGCGGCCGGTATCCGCGCTGTGAAAACGGTGGCGCAGGCGGCCATTGCCACCATCGGCACCAGCGCCGTACTGGGCGACGTCAACTGGCTGATGGCGGCAAGCGCCGGTATACTGGCGGGCATTTTGAGCCTGCTGACCAGCGTGGCGGGCCTGCCTGAGCTGGAGGAATGAGTATGCCCAAGATCTATCTGAGCCCGGAGGACAGGGCCAGCAACGCCTATGCGGCGCAGGCCCTCTGGAACGGGAAGCCCACCAACGAGAAGGAGCAAATGGGCCGCTGCGCCGACTATCTGGAGACCGCGCTGACGCGCTGCGGCTTTCAGGTGGTCAACGCCCAGTTCGGCAATATGTACGACCGGGTGAAGGCCAGCAACGCATGGCCCGCCGACCTGCATATCGCGCTGCACACCAACGGCTTCAACGGCAAGGTGGCCGGTACGCGGGTACACTGTTACCCCTCGGCGGAGAGCCGCCGCATCGGCAAACTGATACAGGATCGTATCGCTCCGCTGTCACCGGGCACATCGGAGCGTCTGGTGGAAAGCGCGGGCCTGTATGAGCTTCGTGCCCCGCACATGCCCGCCGTGCTGCCGGAGTTCGGCTTCCACGATGAGCCTAGCGAGGCGCAGTGGCTGATCGACAACATGGAGGTCATTGCCGAGGAGACGGCCAAGGCGGTATGCGAGTTCTTCTCGATGCCCTACAAGGCCCCTGACGCCCTGTACCGGGTGCAGGTGGGCGCGTTCAAGGTCAAGGCCAACGCCGACGAGTTCCTGAAGAAAGTCAAGGCCGCAGGCTTTGACGGCGCGTACCTGACAAAGGCATAAAACGGTGAAAGGCGGGAACATCAAAAGATGTTCCCGCCTTTTGTAGTTGGTTCGATAAACTGGAATTTAGCAATCTTCTAAAACTTCCCCATGGATACACACTCTGCCTCCATCTGGACATTTTATATCAAACATCTTCGCACGAGTATTTCCATAGTCTAATTCTGCTCCATTTTGGAGTGCATAAACAAGTGGGTACATATTATTCCATAACTCATGACATAATGGCGGACACAGATCCTCAACAATAAATTCCTGACCTTTTTTGAAATAACCGCCTCTACATTTGCTATCAGTAATCGTAAGTTTTACCTTTATCATTTATATAATCCGCCTTTCTGCGAAAGGCACCGACGGGGTTATGAAACCCGAGCACTT
>CAVBAZ010000142.1:0-2194 GCA_963593515.1 Bacteroidaceae bacterium | reverse complement strand
AACAAGGACGAGCTGGAAGCCTATCTGAAGCAGCGCGAGGAGGCTCTAAAGCGCGACCACAACAAGCTGGGCCGCGAGCTGGAGTATTTCACCACTGTGGATACCATCGGTCAGGGCCTGCCCGTCCTGCTGCCCAAGGGCGCCCGCGTGGTGCAGCTGCTGCAGCGCTGGGTGGAGGATACCGAGCAGGAGGCCGGTTATCTGCTGACCAAGACCCCCCTGATGGCCAAGCGTGAGTTCTTCAAGATCTCCGGCCACTGGGATCACTATCTGGACGGCATGTTTGTCATCGGCGATCCCGACGACTACACCAAGGAGTGCTTCGCCCTGCGTCCCATGACCTGCCCCTTCCAGTATCAGGTCTATCTGAACCGCGGCCGCAGCTACCGCGATCTGCCCATGCGTCTGGGCGAGACGTCCACTCTGTTCCGCAACGAGGATTCCGGCGAGATGCACGGCCTGATCCGCGTCCGCCAGTTCACCATCTCCGAGGGCCACAACATGGTGCGTTCCGATCAGCTGGAGGAGGAGTTCAAGAACTGCCTCGATCTGGCAAAGTACTTCCTGGGCACCGTGGGTATGCTGGATAAGTGTACGTTCCGCTTCTCCCAGTGGGATCCCGCCAACCCCAATAACAAATATGAGGGCACCAAGGAACAGTGGGATCACGCCCAGTCCGCCATGGAGCGCATCCTGAAGGATCTGAACGTGGAGTACACCATCGGCATCGACGAAGCCGCCTTCTACGGTCCCAAGCTGGATATCCAGTACAAGAACGTGTACGGTAAAGAGGATACCCTTGTCACCATCCAGATCGATATGCTGCTGGCCGAGCGCTTCGGCATGTACTATATCGACGAGAACGGCAACAAGGCCCTGCCCTATATCCTGCACCGCACCTCTCTGGGCTGCTACGAGCGCACGCTGGCCTATCTGATCGAGGAGTACGCCGGTGCGCTGCCTACGTGGATGATGCCGGAGCAGGTACGCTTCCTGCCCATTACCGACCGCGCCGCCGACTACTGCGCCGCCGCAGCCAAGGAGCTGCACAAGCAGGGCTTCCGCGTGGAGGTGGACAGCCGCAACGAGAAGGTGGGCAAGAAGATCCGCGAGGCCACGCTGGAAAAGATCCCCTTCATGCTGGTGGTGGGCGACCGCGACATGGAGAACGGCACCGTCTCCGTCCGTACCCGCAAGGGCGAGGATCTGGGCGCTATGACGCTGGGCGATTTCAGCGCCAAGCTGCATGAGATCGTGGACAGCAAGTCCCGCGACTGACAATAGGAACAAATTGCCGGAGGGGCCCTTGACCCTTCCGGCAGTTTCGACAGGAGGAGAATTATGGCAGTTTTATCCGGATTGAAGCCTGAAAAGGTATTCGAGTATTTTGAAAAGCTTTGCTCCGTGCCTCACGGCAGCGGCAACACCAAGATCATCAGCGATATGTGCGTGGGATTTGCCAAGGAGCTGGGCCTGCGTTACCGGCAGGAGCCCTGCAACAACGTCATTATCTGGAAGGACGCTTCCGCAGGCTATGAGAGCGCCGCGCCTATCATTTTGCAGGGTCATATCGACATGGTCTGCGCCAAGACCGACGACTGCGCCAAGGATATGGCTGTGGAGGGCCTCGACCTGCGGACGGACGGCGAGTGGGTGTGGGCTGACAAGACCTCGCTGGGCGGCGACAACGGCATCGCCGTGGCCATGATTTTGGCCATTCTGGCAGACGACACGCTGGCCCACCCGCCCATCGAGGCGGTGTTCACCGTGGACGAGGAGGTAGGCATGGATGGCGCTTTCGCACTGGACTGCTCCGACTTGAAGGGCAAGAAGCTGCTGAATCTGGACTCCGAGATGGAGGGTGTATTCACAGTATCCTGCGCGGGCGGTCTGCGGGCCGACTGCCACCTGCCCGGCGCTATGGAGCCGGTGGACGGCATGAGCGGCTATGCCATTACGATTTCCGGCTTGCAGGGCGGTCACTCCGGCGCGGACATCCATCTGGGCCGGGCCAGCGCCAACCAGCAGATGGGCCGGGTGCTGTACAGCGCCATGGAGCGCTTCCGCGGTCTGCGGCTGGCGGCGGTGTCCGGCGGCCAGTTCGACAACGTGATCTGCTCCCGCTGCGACGCGGTGGTGGCGATCCCTGCCGGGAAAGAGGCGGCGTTTGAGGCGTTCATCGCGGAATTTGACA
>CAVBAZ010000141.1:0-3256 GCA_963593515.1 Bacteroidaceae bacterium | reverse complement strand
CCATACGTCAGTATGGGGCGGCCTTTTGCCTGTTGCCGGCCGGATAAGTGCCATATCCTTGCATCACGACGGGCGGTGTGGTACAATAAAGGCCGTTTCTACCACCACAGGAGGTATCCCATATGAATCAGAAAGAGCTGAACGAGATCCGCCGCCGCTTCAAGCTGGACAAAAACGCCATCAGCAGGATCTACGGCTGCTATGTCAACAGCAACAAGGAGATCATTGCCAACATCGACGCATCCATGGGGCTGATGTCGCAGGAGGAGCAGGAGATGTATCTGGGATTGCTGAAAAAGTCCCTGTCCGGCGCGCTGGGCCGGAACCTCATCGACATCGAATTTTCCACCGCGCAGGTGACGGACAGCGACGAGCACCGCCTGCTGCAAACCGTCCGCCAGACGGCTTTGCAGGACAGAAATTCCCGTGAGACACTGTGCCGCCGCATCATCGACGCCATGGACATGGGCGAGACCAACTATCTCATTTTGCTGGCCGCCGACACCTACGACGTGCCCTATCGGGGCCGGGACGACGAGACCTTTGCTGACGGCTCCGACACGGTGTACAAGTACTTCGTGTGCAGCATCTGCCCGGTGAAGGCGCCTACGCTGGAGTTGAAATACAGCAATGAGGACAGCGGGTTCCACAGTGCCTCCACCGGCCATATCGCGCTGGCGCCGGAGCTGGGCTTTCTGTTCCCCGCCTTTGACGACCGCTCCGCCAACATCTACAACGCCCTCTTTTACAGCAAAAACGCCGCCGAACTCCATCAGGAGGTCATCGACGCGGTGTTCCGTGTGGCGGAGCCGCCCATGTCCGCCGAGGAGCAGAGGAACGTGTTTAGTACCGCGCTGGGCGACACCTTGCAGAAGGATTGCAGCTATGACGTGGTGCAGTCCGTCCATGAGCAGCTGCGGGGCCGCATCGAGGAGCATAAGGAGAGCAAAAACCCGGAGCCGCTGACGCTGTCCGTCCGCGAGGTGGGCGACATGCTGTCCGGCAGCGGCGTGCCCTCCGAAAAGGTGGAAGCCTTTCAGGAGGAGTGCCGCAAACAGTACGGCGAGGACGCGGCGCTGAACCCCAAGAACATCATCGAAAGCGGCAAGTTCCAGATCACCACGCCGGAGGTGAAGATCGCCGTGTCTCCGGAGTACAGCTATATGATCGAGGCCCGCGTGATAGACGGGCGGAAGTACATTCTCATTCCCGCCGATGACGGCGTGGAGATCAACGGCATCGGGGTGAACATCCCCAATCCACAGAAAAGCGGCGAATAAACCGGAGAGGAGACCGCATGAAGGGTACGATACGGGAACTGAATCTGGAGCTGGGCAGACCGACGGCGGATCAGGCGCTGCGGTGGCTGGAGGCGGAGCTGGAAGCGGCGCGGAAGATGAACACGCCGCTGCTGAAGCTGATCCACGGCTACGGCTCCTCCGGCAAGGGCGGCCGCATCCGCACCGCCAGCCGCCGCTATCTGGAGGAAGCAGCCATTCAGGGCCGCATCGCCGCCTATCTGCCGGGCGAGCGGTTCAGCATCTTCGATGAAACGACCCGGCGAGCCTTGCAGCAGTATCCCCGGCTGCGGCAGGACCGTGATCTGGACCGTGAGAACCGGGGGATCACCTTCGTTTTTCTCAGAAAGCTTTGAAAGCATGAACGCCCCACTGTGAAGCAAGATAGCTTCACAGTGGGGCGTTTTCAGGTAAGGGAGCGTTATCCCTGCGGCAGCCATTGCAGCAGGCCGATGATGAACAGGTGCAGCGGGTAGTAAAGGTAGAAAAGCCACTTCATCACGCGGTTGATGGCGGGGCTTGCGCCGCGGCGGCCATTGTACCGGGCCAGCAGGGGAATGGAGAGCACCACGCAGAGCTGGAGCAGACCGTATACCCAGTCAAGCACAAGACAGTACACCACGGCGTAGAGCGACACATAGAAGAGGCACCAGAGGATCTGCTTTTTGGGCGCGTTCCGGTTGGAGCCGATGGAGAGGATGCACAGGGCGGCGATACAGCTCCAGTCCGCCGGGAGGGTGACCGCGCAGAGCAGCAGCACGCAGACGACCTTGACTGGCATTTTCAGCCGTTTGCTGTCGCAGACCCACAGCATCAGCAGACCGCCCAGCAGCGACCACACCACGCTGGTCTGATTCAGAACGCTGCCGGAGACAAACGGAATAAATGAGCGCCAACCGGTAAAATCGTGAGAGGCGAACACATAGGCGAAATGGGAGACCACCGCCAGAAGCAGCAGCCGCGCGGCGTATTTCGCCTTGCTGCGGGTGTAGTGATAGCCCTCGGCAATGAAGAAGCACATGATGGGGCAGGTCAGCCGCCCGATCACATGCATGACCAGCGCCAGCGCGTTCCTGTCATAGCCGGGGAACAGCATCCATGCCAGATGATCCACGGTCATGGCCGCAATGGCGATCAGCTTGAGCAGGTTGCTGTCCCATGTGCGGCGCGGCCTGCGCGCGACGGTGCCCTCAGTCGCCGACACCGGTGTGAATGACCTTGCCCATATTCCACAGCAGGGCGACGCGCTTGGCGGCCTCCAGCCGCTCCTCCGGCGTGTGGTAGGGGGCGTGGGCCGTCTCCGCGCCGCAGTCCATGCAGGTCACGGACACGCACCAGCCCTGTTCATCCGTCATGACGCCTGCGCCGCGGCAGACGGGGCAATCTTCCAGCTCGATTTCAAAAATAGGATCCATAGCAATGCTCCTTGTTGCAGCGTTTTTGTGACGCGCGGTCACGGGGTCAGTGTATCACACGGCGGAAAAAATAGCAAGACGCGGGAAAACGAAAAGATTGCATCATACGGATGTTTTTGGTATAATGCGGCAGAGAGGTGAGAATTATGAGCAACGTGACGTATCTGGAGACCGGCAGCACGGATCCCGCCTATAATCTGGCGTTTGAGGAATATGTGCTGACCCATCGCACACAGGGCGACTATCTGCTGCTGTGGCAGAATGACAACACCATCGTGGTGGGACAGAATCAGAACACCGCGCAGGAGATCGACCCCGCCTTTGTCAAGGAGCACCACATTACCGTAGTGCGGCGCGGCACCGGCGGCGGCGCGGTGTACCACGATCTGGGCAACCTGAACTACTCGTTTATTACCGATACCGGCGCGGCGGAGCGTCTGACGATGGATCGCTTTACCCGCCCCATCGTGGAGGCGCTGCAAAACCTCGGCCTGCACGCCGAGGCGTCGGGCCGCAACGATATTCTGGTGGAGGGCCGCAAGG
>CAVBAZ010000140.1:0-6738 GCA_963593515.1 Bacteroidaceae bacterium | reverse complement strand
CAAAGCCTGCTGATACCTGAAATATTAACTTTGAAACTTATTATACGAGGAGTAAGAAGCCTTGAACGAAGCATTTATTACCCCGGAAGGGCATACCGGCTTTTTGGCGAAAAAGCTGTTCGATGACATGGGGAAGATCCATTGGGGCGCCATTGCTTATATCGAGAAGGGTGGCGGCGGCCCGGAAAACAACCATACCCATAGCGACGATCATATTTTCATCGTTGCGGATGGCGAGGTCAGGATCGTTTCCGGTGATACGGAAATGATCGTAGGAAAAAACCAATCCGTATTTGTGGAGGGGATGAAGCCTCATTCGATCTGGAATAACGGCGATAAGACTGCCGTGGTCATCAAGATCTCTACGGAACGGAACCGCTGGATCTGCAAGCGGCCATAAGGAAAAGAGGGTGCGTGATGCGCCCTCTTTTTTATCGCTCAAACACGGTCTCGCCGTTGAACGTCAGCTTGCAGACGGTCTCCGGCTCGATAGGCTCGTCAAACCGCGTCCAGATCATGCAGCTATCGTCGGTTTGATCTGCGATAAAGCTCCATTGGCACGGGATAGTATCGCCGTTTGCATCAAATACCTCGAACTTGCCAAGAATACCGGTAGTAGAATCAACATAGTCGGCAAAATATACCGCCATAGACAGCTTGGAGCACTCGATTTTTTTCGCCAGAATCGTCTCACCGGCATAGGACAGGGGAACATTCTCTGCCAGCACCTCGCTCTGCACGGTGACGGGCGTTTCGTCCAGCGTGACCTTCCAGCGTCCCGGCAGCACAGTGGTAAAGATATACTTTCCGCCCCAGTGCAGCTCAAGATAGGGAAGTGCCTCCTTATCAACGGTTACGAATCTCCAAAAGTATTGCCAATCGGCATCAGTCTCATTTGGATCAAACGTATCCGGCGTGTGGAAACAAACTCTTGAATCCGGATAGATGACCGTATCTGTTCGTGTGTCGAGGAAATACCAGTTCTGCTCCCACGATGATGACCATTCGTTGGAACTCACCGGTCCCTTCATCACCAACTGCAGGATGCCGTTATCCCAGCCTGCATTACAGATGGATATGCCGCCGGTCAGTTTTACATCCGCGTCGCCCGGCTGCCATAGATACTCAAGATGCTGCGGCAGCTGACTGCGAGATAGTTTGGGCAGGTTGGCGTTCTCTCCGGCATTTTCTACCATTTTCGCCACGTCGAAGTCTATCGTTACATCATCGAACCACTTTTTCTCCTGCCAGTTGGAGAGGTTCATCACAAGACCGTTGGCGCTGTCGCCCGGCTGCCAGTTGGCGTATACGACACCTTCCAATTCGTTCTCCGGTATACCCTCTTTACGTTCCAGAAATTGTGACACGTATGCACCAGACATCATCTTGCCGGGAAAGTACAACTCAAAGTCGGTAAATTTGCCGTTCTGCCCCAACACTGCACCCTCGTTGGCCTTCACGGAATAGAGAAGATATAGGGTTCGCTCGTCAGAGATCACCTTCTCTATCTTGATCTGCAGTTCCTCCGTAGGCGCGGCCCGTTGCTGCTCCGGCTGCTGCTGTTGGGAGACCACGGGGACTTCGTCCTCGTCGCCGATGACGGTCTGGCTGGTGAAAAAGATGTCGCGCCACGACAGCGGGATCCTGCTGATGGCAAAGGCTGTCACGGACAGGCCCAGTATGACCAGCACTGCCACACACGCGGCAGATAATTTAGGGAAACGGCGGATCCTCTTGCGGCCTGCTTTAGCGCTGCCATAGTCAAGGGCTTCTTCCAGATATGCCGTATCCATGTCTCCGATGGCTGAGATCAGCTTATCGGTTTTGTGATCCATCATAGAGATACCTCCTTCAGGTATTGATGCAGCTTCTTACGGAGCCTGCTGAGCCGGACGGACGCGTTATGCTCGGTAATGCCGAAGGTGTCCGCGATCTCCGACAGGGGCTCCGCGAACCAGTAGCGCCTGACGAACATGATCCGGTCGTCCCGGCGCAGGGTGGAAAGAAAGGCGTTGATCTGCGCGGACAGCTCGCTTACGGCAAGCTGTTCATCCAGAGAGTTGTCCGGGATGCAGGCCTCCAGTTCGGACAGGGAGACCTCGAACCGGCTGCCCCGCTTCAGCGCGGAGTTAGCCCGGAGCTTTTTCAGGGAATGGTTGCGGACGATGCGGCAGAGATAGGCGCGCAGCGGGTCGGGGGATTGGGGCGGGATGCTGTTCCATGCGCCGAGATAGGCGTCGTTCACACATTCCTCCGCGTCCTGAGGGTCGTTCAGAATATTGTCCGCGACCTTGAAGCACAGGTCGCCGTACTTCCGGGACAATTCCGTGATGGCCTGTTCCGAGCGCTCAAAAAACAGGCGTATGATCTGTCTGTCATCCATTGGGCTGTGCGTCCTCCTTTCCGCCTATATACATCAACTACCCTTTTCGCAGGAGATATCACACCGCAGTGCAAATTTTTCCATTATTTTATCAGAACCGGCAGGGAAAAGGCAAAGCCCTGATGAAATTTGCGCGATTTGCCGAACGGTATGATATACTGGATCAAGAAGCCGACGCATACTGCGATAAAATAGCAAAGAACGTCGAGAGAAATACCGCCCGACACGGTAGAATGTCCCCGTAAGGAGTTGAAACGTGCATGAAAGAACAGATATTGGCCGTCCAGCGGATGCAGGACTACATTGAAAAGAACCGGACGGGGGAGATCAGCCTGTCCGATCTGGCCCGTGCGTCGCTGTTTTCGCCGTGGTATGCCTACCGGCTGTTCCGGGACTGTCTGGGGCTGACGCCCACGGAGTACATCCGGAAATACCGGCTCACGCAAGCGGCCAAGCAGCTGCAAGCGGGGAATGTCAAGGTCATCGACGCGGCCTATGACGCGGGCTTTACCAATGCGGATACCTTCACACGGGCTTTCTACCGGGAGTTCGGGCTGAATCCCAGCGACTATATGAAGCATCCGGTGCCAGTCACGTTTTTCATTCCTTACGGCGCGAAATACCGTGAACTGAGAAAGGAGAACATCGACGTGTCCAACATTCAACCGATTTTTATTCAGGTCGTCCGCAAACCGGAACGCCTGTGCATCATCAAGCGCGGCCGGCGGGCGGAGGACTATTTTCCCTACTGCGAGGAGGTCAGCTGCGATGTATGGGGCATCCTCATGAGCATGAAGTCCCTCTGCGGAGAGCCGGTCGCCATGTGGCTGCCGCCTGCGTACAGGAGGCCCGATACCTCCACCTATGTACAGGGCGTGGAGGTGGAGACCGACTACATGGGCATCATTCCCGAGGGCTTTGACACCATCCGCCTGCCCGAGGCCGAATACCTGATGTTCCAGGGCCAGCCCTTCCGGGAGGAGGACTACTGCGAAGCCATCCGCACCGTGCAGACGGCCATGAACGGCTATGACCCGTCCGTCATCGGCTACCGCTGGGACGACGGGAATCCCCGTATCCAGCTGGAGCCCCGCGGCCGGCGCGGGTATATCGAGCTGCGGGCCGTCAGGAGGATCGAGAAATGAGCGAGGCTGTTTTTGTAGAAGGACTGACCAAAGCCTATGACGGCAAAACGATGGTCGATCATCTGGACCTCTCCGTGAAGAGCGGAACGGTATTCGGTCTGCTGGGCGCAAACGGTGCCGGAAAAAGCACCACCATTGAATGTATGCTGGGCACAAAACAGGCCGACAGCGGAACAGTGCGTCTGCTGGGTCAAGACCCGAAGAAAAAACGCCGCGCACTTTTTCAGCGCATCGGCGTGCAGTTTCAGGAGGGCGACTATCAGAAAGAAATCAAGGTTTCCGAACTTTGTGAGGAAACCGCAAGCCTTTACCGTAGCCCTGCCGATTGGCGCAATCTGTGTGAGCAGTTCGGTATTGGGGATAAGTCAAACACACCGGTCAAAGGCCTTTCGGGCGGTGAACGCCAGCGGCTTTTTATCGTGCTGGCGCTGATCCCACAGCCAGAGCTGGTGTTTCTCGATGAGTTGACCACCGGGCTTGATGCAAAGGCACGGCGCGGCGTATGGAAAACGCTGGAGGGCTTAAAAGAACAGGGCCTTACGATTTTCCTGACTTCTCACTTTATGGATGAAGTTGAGGCGCTGTGCGATGAGATCTGCATTTTGAAAAAGGGCGCTCCCGTTTTCCGCGGAACCGTGGAGCAGGCAAAGACTCAATGTGGCTGTGAACGCTTCGAGGACGCTTATTTGCAGCTGTCCGATGAGGAGGTGGACGCATGAAACGCTTTTTTACATATCTTAAAACGGAACTGAAGCTCAGCCTGCGGGACATGAATATGGTGATTTTCGCCATCATCATGCCGCTTGTGATCTTTATCATCCTCGGTATCATTTACGGAACAAAACCTGCCTATGACGGAGCAAGCTATACATTTATGGAGCAGTCCTTCGGAGCCGTCAGCGCAGTTGCTATTTGTGCAAGCGGACTTATGGGTCTGCCGCTGGCAGTATCAGGCCTTCGAGAGATGAAGATTCTCAAACGGCTGCGTGTTACGCCGATCAGCCCGGTATTCGTTCTGGGTGTTGAGTTATCCATGTATATTGTCTACTGTGCTGTATCTCTTGCGACGCTGTCAGTTGCGGCATTTTTGTGGGGAGTGCGGCTGCATGGTTCGCTTCTCACTTTCCTTGGGAGCTGGGCACTTACCATGCTCTCGACCCTGTCCGTCGGTATGCTGGTGGGCGGCGTGGCGAAGGACACCAAGCAGGCCAGCGTTATTGCGTCGATCCTCTATTTTCCCATGCTGATCTTTTCCGGCACGACGCTGCCCGTCGAGGTCATGCCGTCGGCAATGCAGAAGATCGTCAGCGTTTTCCCTCTGACACAGGGTATCACGATGATGAAAAACGCTTTTCTGGGCATCAGCACAGGAAGTACTTGGCTGCCGATCTGCGTGATGCTGGGAGTTGCCGCCCTTTGCACCGTTCTCGCTGTCCGCTTCTTCCGCTGGGAGTAAAGGCGTTCTGCCGTTCCATCAGTTACCGACCGGAGAATAGCCCTTGCTTTTTATGGCGTGTTGATGGTAAAGTATAAGCATCTGCAAACAGAGGAAAGCCATCGAGGAGGAATTTGATGAACGAGAATTGGAAGTTTTCCGATATTCCCTATACCAGCCCGGATGTGGATGCCCTTCAGGCGCGATATGACGCGCTGACCCGTCGGGCCAGGGCTGCCGCCTGTCCGGAGGAGCTGCTGAACGTGGTTCGGGAACGGGACGCCCTCCAGCAGGAGGTGGCCCTGTGCCAGAGCATCGCGACCATCCGCGCGTTTCATGACGTCACCGATGAATTTTACCAGACGGAACTTCAGGAGACCCTGCCCCGGCTGGAGACGCTGGACAGCCAGTCCCTGTCCGTGGCCATTGCGGAAAGCCCCTATGCCGCGGCGGTGGACGAGGCCTTTGGGCCCCAGCTGCGCCGCCTGCTGACGCTGGATCACCAGCTCCATACCGGCGGAAAGGAGCAGCAGGCCCGCATCTCCCAACTTACCGCCCAATACCAGCAGCTGGCGGCTTCCACCAAGTATCCGGTGCAGGGCGAGACCCTCAGCGGCGGTCAGCTGCGCGCCGCCATGGCAAGCCCGGACCGGGAGCGCCGCCGGGCCGCCTACGATGCCCAGCAGCAGACGGTGCTGGAAAATGCCGAAACCATGGAAAAGCTCCTGCGGGAGCTGGTTCACACCCGGAATCAGCTGGCCCGTGAAAACGGCTTTGACAATTTTGCCGACTACGGCGACCTCTGCATGCAGCGCCTGGGCTATGGCCGGGCGGAGCTGGACGAGTTCTGCCGTCAGGTGCAGACCCACATCACCCCGCTGTACCTGCGGCTGCAGGAGGAGCAGCGCCGGCGTCTGGGTGTGGATGTGCTGAGACCCTATGACCGGGCACTGGTATTCCCGGAGGGCAACGCCGTGCCGGTGGCGGCGGAGGAGCTGCCCAAGGCTGCCTACCGGATGTACCACGCCCTCAGCCCCGAGGCCGGGGAATTTTTCGATGAGATGGTTCGTCACGACCTGCTGGACGTGACAGGCTCTCCCAATAAAATTTCCGGTATGGGCTTCTGCGATATGCTGGGCGCGCCCTATCGGATGCCCTTCATCTTTGCCAACTGCGACGGCACCGCCGATGACGTCACCGTATACACCCACGAGCTGGGCCACGGATTGCAGGGGTATCTGTCCATCCGCAGCCAGCCGGTGACGGACTATGCGGGCCTGAGTCCCGATCTGGCGGAGGTTCATTCCAAGACTATGGAGCTGCTGAGCCAGCCCTATGCGCCGGATTTCTTCGGAGACCATGCCGCCCAGTTCCTGACGGAGCACCGCTATGACTTCATCAAGGAGCTGTGCGCCTTCTGCTCTATCCATACCTTCGAGACGTGGCTGTATGAGCATCCGGATGCCCCGCTGGCAGAGTGGGCGGCGGAGTTCGACCGGGTCGAGAAGTCCTTCGGCCGGGCGCAGAACAACGAGCCGTGGCATCAGCAGGTGCTTTCCGGCTGCGACCTGTTCACCAACATGGCCCTTTATATGTTCCCGCGCTATGTGGTCAGCTACGCGCTGGCCATCGTCTGCGCCCAGCAGCTGAAGGCTGCCTATGACGCCGACCCCGCAGACGGCTGGGCCAGATACCATGCCCTGTGCGCCTCCGGCGGCAGTAAGCCCTATGCCGAGACGCTGGCGGACGCCGGACTGGCTATGCCCTACGCGCCC
>CAVBAZ010000139.1:0-6147 GCA_963593515.1 Bacteroidaceae bacterium | reverse complement strand
GATCTTGCGAACGGTCTTCTGCAGGTCGATGATATAGATGCCGTTGCGCTCCGTGTAAATGTAGGGAGCCATCTTGGGGTTCCAACGACGGGTCTGGTGACCGAAGTGGACGCCTGCTTCCAGCAGGGACTTCATGGATACGACGTTTGCCATTTTTGTTTCTCCTTTAAATGTTTAGTTCTTTACCTCCAGCCCTGTCATCTCGCCGGCTAACTCCGTGGGGAGCACTGGCCGGTGATCGGGAGCTGTGCGGATTCCGACCAAAGTATAATACCATAAGAATATCCCGATTGCAAGGTATTTTTTCCTGTTTTTCTCTGTTTTTTCCGTACTGAGCGGGGTATTTTTACGGTTTTCGCCGCTTTCGCTGGTTCTGCGGGCCGTCCCGCCGCTGGAAGGGCTTGTCGATCAGCACGATGTCGTCGCCAAACTTCTGGATACAGTCCCACGGGATATAGTAGTCCTCTCCCCTGCCGAACAATCCAAAGAAGCGGCAGGGGCCGAATACGATGATGGCCTTCACCGTACCCTCCGGCAGACAGATCTCCAGATCGCCCACATAGCCCAACTTACAGCCGTCGCAGAGATTGATGACCTCCTTGCGCCGCAATTGGCAAAATCTCACAAGCATATTTCCCACCTCGGGAGAAGTATATGCAGTTTGCGGGCTGTCCCATTCCGTCGATTCCACGCATATTTCGCGGCGTGGAATAACCGCCGCCAACGCCGGAAATACTGGATGCAAACAAGGGATGGAGGCGCGCTCATGCGGGGGAAGGTTGAGATCTGCGGCATCAACACGGCAGATCTGAAGGTGCTGAAAAACGATGAAATGATGGCGTTACTGAAGCGCAGCCGTGATGGCGACCAGTACGCGCGGGAGCAGCTGATCTGCGGTAACCTGCGGCTGGTGCTGTCGGTGATTCAGCGCTTTCTGGGCCGAGGCGAGAACGTGGACGATCTTTTTCAGGTAGGGTGCATCGGCCTTATTAAAGCTATCGACCGCTTTGACATCAATCAGGATGTGCGGTTTTCCACTTACGGCGTGCCGATGATTATAGGTGAAATTCGCCGGTATTTACGGGACAACAGTGCTATCCGCGTCAGCCGCAGTATGAGAGATACCGCGTACCATGTTCTGCAGGCGCGGGAACAGCTGATGTCCCAGAACCAGCGGGAGCCGACTGTGGAGCAGATCGCCGCCCATCTGGGCATTCCCCGCGAGGAGGTCGTCATGGCCATGGACGCCATCGTGGATCCCGTCAGCCTGTATGAGCCGGTGTACTCCGACGCAGGCGACAACGTATGCGTGATGGATCAGGTGAAGGACAACGCCAACAGCGACGAGCACTGGCTGGAGCAGATCAGCCTGAAGGACGCCATCGCCCGGCTGGACGAGCGGCAGCGGAACATTCTGGCGCTGCGGTTCTGCCAGGGTAAGACACAGATGGAGGTCTCCGCCGAAATTGGTATCTCCCAAGCGCAGGTGAGCCGTCTGGAAAAGGGCGCTATCGCCTGCATTAAGCGTGAAATGTAGAAAAGGCTCTGCGGCTATTGGCCGCAGAGTCTTTTCGTTGTGTTTTCGTCACTGTAAAGTAAAAATCATTTTCACCGGGTTATGATCCGACCATCGGAAGCCGGTGTCGATCACCTCGGCGCTTTCTATCGCAACATTCTTCGATACCATGAAGCCGTCCACCGTCAACACATACTGGCCCTCGTGATAGGCACTGTCGGCATTGCGGCAGCTGGGTACGGGGTCATTTTCATCCAGCGGAGCCACCAGCGTAATATCATAGCCGTCAAACATACCCTCCGGGATAGGCTGCGCCCACGAATACTCCTGATCCGCCTCGCCGAACCACGCCGCCGAATCGCCCAGCAGATCCTTATTGAAGTCGCCGCCTGCCACGCACCAGTTGCCCGCTTCGTATTCCGCCTGCATATCCGCCAGCAGCAGCTTCAGCTGCTCGGTGGCAATGGTACCGTCAGAGGTATAGGCGGAAAGATGCAGGTCGTAAAGGATAAGCTCTTTACCCCCATCCACCGGTATCCGGCTGACGGAATAGCACCGGTCCAGATCCACCAGCTTCATGACGCTGTTCTCGATGGGCAGCTCTACCCGCTTGGCGGAGGAAATGGCAGCCGGAGAGAATGTCAGCAGTCCGGACTTGGATGCGCCGTGAGGCTGGGTCAGAGGATACATCAGGAAGGGCGAATCATAATTCTGTGCAAACACATGGCTCATACCCGGCAGCGCCTGATAGATGGGCTGCCGTTCATCCACATGGTAGCTGCGGGTGGAGTCGATATCCACCTCCTGCAACAGATAAAAGTCCGCATTCTGCTGGGCCAGAAAGGCCGCGATGGCATCCACATTAGCCGTCAGGCGCTCCTCGCTCCATGCCCAGGATTCCGTGCCGCCATCCATGAAAAAGCCGTAGTCGTCCTCATAAGCGCCGAAACCGATATTATAGGAAATAATGGTATAGCTCTCCCCTGCCGCCAGCTTTGTTATGGCGGCATCGCCCTCCGGCACCAGTTCCATGTCACCGATGCGGTGGTAGTCAATGAACACATACGCCACATACGCGCCCACCAGAACCACCAGCACCAACACAATACATAATAGTATCTTTACCCATCGCTTCATCTTCCTCATGGGGAAACCTCCCGTTTACAAATCAAAGTAAACCTATTATAATGGCTTCATTACGATTTGAAAAGAGAAAAGAGGAATTTCCATTGAAACGACGCCTTGTGATCCGGTTCAATGCGCCGGTGATTTTAAGCTTTGCCCTGCTGTCTCTGCTGGCGCTGGTGCTGGGTACGCTGACCAACGACGCCACCACCTACCGTTTTTTCAGCGTATACCGCTCCTCCCTGTCCGACCCGCTGACCTATGTGCGCTTCTTCGGCCATGTGCTGGGCCACGCCGGATATGAGCATTACATGGGCAATATGCTGCTGCTCCTGCTGGTAGGGCCGGGGATCGAGGAGAAATACGGCCATAAGACTACCGCGCTCTGTATTGCGATCACGGCACTTGTGACAGGACTGGTGCAGTTCATCTTCTTCCCCACCACCGTCCTGCTTGGCGCCAGCGGCGTGGTGTTCATGATGATCGTGCTCTCCTCCTTTACCGAGATGGGAAAAGAGGGCATCCCTATCACCTTGATCCTTGTGGTCATTTTCTATCTGGGCAGTGAGCTGATGGACGGCCTGACCACCGCGGACAATGTATCTCAGTTGACGCACATCGTAGGCGGCATTTGCGGTCTGGTGTTCGGCTTCTCCATCAAGCACCGCCGACGCAGATAGCAGAGATTAACGTATCATTAGAGGTTCGCATGAGTACCATTATACATTGTAATATTCATGCAACTGAGTGAATATGTCTATTTTTTAACAAGAAAAAAAGATAGTTTCCTCTGATGATTAACTCCCCCGTCGAGGGGGAGTTTCTTGTCGGAAATCGTCGTTTTATTTATGAATAATTTATGACCGGAAACGTTTTCTTGACGTGCAATATATGAATTTTCTGTTATACTAGTGCAATCAAATCCAGAGTTGTCCGGGAACTTTGGATGAATAAAACCGGTAAAAAGGAGTATGAGATTATGACTACATTCATTATTGGTCTCGTGATCCTCATCGGCGGTGCCGCCCTGTATGGACGGTTCTGCGAAAAGGTCTTTGGCCCTGACGACCGGAAGACCCCCGCCTATACTAAAGAGGACGGTGTGGACTACGTTCCCATGCGCGGCTGGAAAAACAGCCTCATTAACCTGCTGAACATCGCAGGTACCGGCCCCATCATCGGGCCGATCCAGGGCATCCTGTTTGGGCCCATCGCATTCCTGACCATTCCTATCGGCAACATCATCGGCGGTGCTATGCACGACTACTTCTCCGGCATGATCTGCCTGCGTGACGGCGGTACCCAGATGCCCGAGATGATCCGCAAGTACTCCCCCAAGGGCATCTATAAGTTCTACAACGTATTCGTGTGCATCATGCTGCTGCTGGTGGGCGCTGTGTTTATCTACACCCCCGGCGACATTGCTGCCACTCAGGTCTTTGGCTTTGACGGCAAGGCCACTTCCGTTTCCACCTGGGTCATCTACGGTGTCATCTTCCTGTACTACCTGATCGCCACCGTGTTCCCCATCGACGCCATCATCGGTAAGATCTACCCCATCTTCGGCGCCATCCTGCTGTTCTCCGCTGTCGGCGTGTTCATCGGTATCTTCGCTACCAAGATGCCTCTGATCAACGTATGGGAGAGCTGGTCCGCTCCCGTGCTGAGCCTGACCAATGCCTCCACCGGTGAGGTCGGTACCTTCACCTATGCTGATTATTTCGCAAACGGACACTTCCTGCCCATCTTCTTCGTGACGGTGGCCTGCGGTATTCTGTCCGGCTTCCACTCCACCCAGACCGCTATCATCTCCCGTACCATGAAGAGCGAGCGTCAGGGCCGCAACACCTTCTATAACATGATGGTGCTGGAAGGCTTCATTGCTATGGTTTGGGCTGCCGGCGCTATGGGCGCGTACAACCTGGCTCTGCAGGAGCCCAACGCCACTCTGGCCACCGGTACTGTCGGCGTCGTCTGCAAGTACCTGCTGGGCAACGTGGGCGGCATCATCGCCCTGCTCGGTGTTATCGTTCTGCCCATCACCTCCGGTGATACGGCACTGCGTGCCCTGCGTCTGAGCCTGTCTGAGACCATGCACATCGACCAGTCCACCAACGGCAAGCGTATCAAGCTGGCTGTGCCTATCTTCGTCCTAGTCATCGCCATCCTGGTGTTCGCCAAGACCAATAACAACGGCTTCATGATCCTGTGGCGTTACTTCGCATGGGCCAACCAGACCCTGTCCCTGTTCGCCTTCCTGTGCATCACCGCATGGATGTTCGAGAACGGCAAGGGCAAGTGGGCTTGGATGCCTATGATCCCCGGCGGCTTCTACACCTTCATCTGCGTGACCTACATCGCCAACGCTCACATCGGCTTCAACATTCCCTGGACCCCCGCTTACATCATCGGTGTGGTCTGCGCTATCGCCTATGTGGTTGCCTGCTGCATGTACGGTAAGAAGCGTGCCAACAAGCTGCATGCTACTCTGTAACTGACAGTTTCCAACTTTTCATAGTTTCCCGGTAAAAGGATCGCCGCCCGCGTGAACGGGCGGCGATCCTTTCTCTACTCCTTTACATACAGGAAAGTCTCCGCCGCAGCGGAGACTTTCCTGTTATTTCTCTTTATAGTAGAGACGGCAGTGACAGTAGCCTTCAAAGTCAGGGTCGGCGATCTGGTCGCGGAACTCCTGGCACATGCAGATGTTTTCCGGTGTCCGCTGCAAGCGGCAGGGACAATAGCCGTCCTTGCGCCGCAGCCCCTCCCTCACCGTCTCTACGATCTTCGGATCGTCATTGAAGCGGATCTTCATAGCGTCTCCTTCGTATACGGCAGGTCACTCGGCAGCAAACCAATCCTTGCAGAACTGGGCCAGAGCGGGCACCAGCTGCTTGATCTCGCGGTGGGTGGTATTGATGCACAGATGATAGGCTTCCTTGGTGCCCCACTTGGTATCGGCGTACATCAGGTGGTTCTGGGCACGCTCCTTGTCGATGCGGCGGATGGCCTTCTCCATCTCGGAGCGGGTCAGGTGCTCACCCTCCGGCGCGCGCTTCATGCAGCGCTCCACCTTGGCATCCATGTCGGCGTAGATGAACAGGTTCAAAGGATGATAGTCTTTCAGGATCACATCGGCACAGCGGCCCACGATCACGCAGTCGCCCTGCTGGGCAAACTTCTCCAGAAGCTGCCTCTGAGCCACCGCCACGCGGATGGGCTGATCCATCACGGTAACGGGCATCATGGCCAGACGGTGGCCGATGGTCATGGGGTAGGCGGCTTCGATGCACTTCTCCCCTACGTTGGCCACATAGTCGGCGTTCAAGCCGTTCTCCTTGGCGATCATCTCGATGATCTGGTGGTCATAGCAGGGGATGTGCAGGGCCTCCGCCAGACGCTTGCCCAGCTCACGGCCGCCGCTGCCAAATTCACGGCTGATGGTAATAATCATAATATCACTCCTCGTATAATAAGTTTCAAAGTTAATATTTCAGGTATCAGCA
>CAVBAZ010000138.1:0-14805 GCA_963593515.1 Bacteroidaceae bacterium | reverse complement strand
TACCGGATGCATCAGCACCATGGAGTAGACCAGCACCAGCGCGAAGAACAGAAAGTTCACCGCCGGATGATAGCGGGAAAAGGTATCGGACATGGCGCTGACCCTCCTTTCGTGGTGAGATGGGCAAAGAGAAGCCGCGGCAATGAAGTATCATTGCCACGGCCGTTTTTTCGTGTCATAGACCGCCCGGTATGCTGCGTACCGGAATGCGGCGTATCAGTCGAGCAGGTATTCTGACTTGCGCATCCACAGCACCACACGCCTTCTCGGTCATCCGATGGCCGGCTTTCGCCTGTGTGGCGCCTCCACGCTTACAGCGGCGGCACCGTTCGGGAATCTGCACCCGATTCGCTATTCTCCCGGCCGCCATCGACAGGCGGCAGAGCACTCGACAGGTTCTATTGAATTAAAATCATTATACGCAAGGGCGGAATGTTTGTCAATGGGATGCATCAGCCGGATATTCCAAATAAAAAATGGAACATTTTGCGTTTTTTGATGTCTATATAAATAGAAGCACGATTTGTAAGGAGGCAACTCGTATGAAAAAATACATCGCCATCGTCTTTACATTGGTCTGCGTGTTGGGACTGTTTGGCTGTTCTGCGGCTGCTGGAGAAAACAGCACTGTCAGTTTGGAAAAGCCGCCGGCCCTGACTGTGGTGAGTGGCCCAGCGGCAATGGATGCGTTACTGGGTACTTACTCATGGCAGGTGAAAAATGCCGATGGGACTTTTACAGATATAAGAGCCGACAGTGCGCACCCGCTGGATTGCAAGGATCGGCTATCCCTGTTGGAAACAACAGAAACGACTGCTGCATTGAATTTTCCCGAAGAGCCTGATTCCATTGTAAGCGTTCAGTGCTGGCGGGATGAACACTGGTCTGATCCTGCCGCAAGCAGCGAAGCCGTTACTGTTGATGGAAACACAATGGAGCTTAGATCCGGTGGATATATCTATGAGATCATCGCGCAATGGGACACCGAAAACGGTTATGGCGGCACAGCACATTATTCCGTCTATATAAGATCCACATAAGAAAACGAACTGGTTAAAAGAGACGCCATCCAATAAGGGATCTCATTCTCTTCCGCGCGAGCTCATGTGAGCTTTTCGATGATGCCTTCTAAATAGTCGTCATCTGCTGAAATACAGCCGCATTTCCAAAGTTCGTACTGGTCATATCTCTTGCCCGGTTGAGGAGAAACCGTCATAATTCCAAATTCATGTCTTGCCATAGTTGTCGCCATCACAAGTTGAAATTTGATTAGTCATCTTTAGGAAAGTTGAGTTTTGAAATAATTACTCCTGTGCAGATAACGATTTCAAAAGCAAGGAAGAACGCTGCACCAATGATAAGTGCTTCTGTCGGCGTAAGGCCATTAAAGAACTTAGCAAAAAGAACAAGGAATACCCCCTCGAAAGCGACCACCACGAAACCTATCAGTATGTATTTCCAAACGTCTTTCACATTACTCTCCCCCGTGATCTCGAATCGTTAGTTTGCTAATTAGAGCAGAAAATTTCAAAAAATTTTCTACTTTGATTCTACCATACTGTTCTCTGCTGCGGCAAGTGAAATTTCTGTGGTGTGCCGCGAAAGATCCTCGACTGAAACGGCCCTGCGCCGCATATGGTGGATCAGACGGCTTTTTGGGAAAGCCTGACTTTGCAGGAGGTGACTGCCATGCTCCGGCGTTTCCGCTATCTCTGGGCGTTTCTGTTGACGGTATGCGCCACCGTTTTGCTGCGCGGTCTGGCCGTTGCGCTGCCCTCTCCCGCCACGGAGGTGCTCTCTCCCATGAACGAAAGCCCGTGGGAGCTGGGCAAGCTGGTATTCTGGCCGTATCTGTGCGGTGCGCTGCTGCTATGGCGGCTGGAGCCGGAGAACAGCGCTTCCCGCGGCGGACATTGTGCCGCGCTGCTGACTGCCACGGCTTTGATGGTAGTATTATGCCAGCTTCTGTGGAGTATCATTCCCCTTTGGCTGCTGTTTTGTGCCGCCGCAACGGGCGGTATGGCGCTGTACCATTTTTTGCTGCGCCGCCATCTGTGGGGCGGCGAGCTGCTGTGGTATCTGCTGGCGATCCTGCTGGGCGTGGCCTATCTGCTGCTGACGGCGCTGCCGCTGTCCGGCGGCATCTTCCTCGATCCCCGTGACGCGGCGGCCATGGCGACGATACCGTTTTAGAAGCTGGCGCAAAATCTCACGATTTTGCTGCCAAAAGGTTTGCGGCCCGCTGCGCGCCTTTGGCACTTGCCGGGCCGAGAAGTATTTTTTGCCACGCACATGTCGCGGCAAAAAATAATCAAAATATTTCGCGCCTGCGGGCGCGAACTCTGCGAGGCCACGATAGAAAGGCAGGGCTTTCCTTCCGGAAAGCCCTGCTTTTTGATCAACCGATGTGTTTCAATGGTTCCTTTCTATCCCGCTGGATCTGCTTGAGATAGCGCTCCTCCTCGCTGAACACGCAGCCGCAGTATTTCTGCATGTAGAAGCCCAGCTCACGGGCCTCCTGCTGTCCGGCGCGGAAGCCGGGGCGGAAATCCCGGTACAGGAACTTCACGCCGTAGCGCTCGCCCATTTCCCGGGCGATCTCCGCCATCCGCTCGTGCTGCTGATAGGGGCTGACGAACAGGGTAGAGGTAAAGCTGTCAAAGCCATTTTCGGCGGTGAACCGGGCCGTCTGCTCCAGCCGCACCGTGTAGCAGTGGCCGCAGCGGTGGTCGATATCCTCCGCCACGGCGCGGCAGAAGTCCCGCAGACCGTAGTCCTCCTGCACGATCAGCTCCATGTTGATGGTGGGTGCGTAGGCCATCAGCGTGTCCCGCCGGGCCTTGTACTCCTGATAGGGGTGGATATTGGGATTGAACCAGTAGGAAACCGGTTCAATCCCTTCGCTGCGCAACTGGTGGATGCAAGCCACCGAGCAGGGCGCGCAGCAGGTGTGCATCAGTGTTTTTTCCATAGCTTCTCCTTCAGCGTCGCCAGTCCGCTGTTCTTCGCCTGATAGGGCCGGGTGGAGAGGAAGCGGTCGCACACCTTGCGGAAGGGCAGACGCTCCAGCTCCTCGAAGAACCGCTGTCGGTCCGGCGGCGGCGCGGCGGCGCCCCTCAGGGACGCATTGCCCGCCACGGCCTCCTCCAGCGTCCGAAGTTCCCGCTTCAAGGGTAGCTGGTCGAAGATGTGGGCGCCTTTGACGGTATTGATCAGCAGCAGGGAAAGCCCTGCCTTCTGCTGCTGGGGATGGAAGTCCTTGGGGGCGTTGCGGAACAGCGTCATGGTCAGGTCGGCGGAGCGGTTCACATTGGCGTAGGCGCAGTGATAGCAGGCAGGCCGCAGGAACAGCCGCCGCAGGATACCCCGTCCCGGCTGGCACTTGCTCAGCGGCGCGTCGAAGGTGCCGCCGCCCTCGAACCATACCCGGAACCGGCGATCCTTTTCACCCTTCAGCTTGTCACAGAACCGCACATCCACCGCGCGTCGGCGCTTCACATAGGTCATGGAGTCCACGAACCGCTCCCATACACCGGGAGAACCCACGCCGCCGCAGGCGAAATCGCAGGTCAGCAGGTTTTCCGGATGCTCGCCCAGAAAGCGGTACAGGCCGTCCACCTGACAGGGCGTGCCGGAGAACAGCACGAACCGGCCCTGATCCAGATACATCTGGGCCTGCTGGTACGTCTCGCCCAGCTCGCTCTGGATGGGTTTCGCGCCCCGCAGCAGCCGCAGATCCTCCTTGTTCTTCACGGCTATGTGCCGCACCTGGAGCTTTTCGTCCATTGCCGCGCCGAATACCACGCCGCCGCTTTCCAGCGCGAACTCCGCCAGCGCGGTGAACACGCCGCCCGCCGTGGAGTGGGCGCAGATATCCTCATCCTCGTTCCAGACGGCGAATACGGCGGGCTGGCTCCGCACCTCCCGCTGCTTCAGCACCGGGCACACATGGGCGCAGTGGCCGCAGCTGACGCAGCCCTCGGTGATCTGGGGATAGAGGAAGCCCTCCTTATCCCGCACCATATGGATGGCACCCTTGGGACAGCCGCTACTGCACGCGCCGCAGCCGGTGCAGCGCTCACGGGGCGCCAGTTGGGGCTTTACGTTCTCCGTCATGGCATACGCCTCCTTGCCTGATCGAAAACTCTGCGTTTTATTGTAGCACACACCGGCGTGGTTGGCAAGTGCCGCCCTTTCCCCTGAAAGGACCGGGTTTCCGCGAAAGAGAGACCCTGTTAAAAAGGTGGACAGAATCTATGTGGAAAAAATAACAAAGCTTGTCAAACCACCGGCGGTCATGTATACTGACATTGTAAGAATCAATGATTGTAATATGGGGGAGTTTGGGCATGGGCATTGCGGACGTCATATCGCTGCTGGGCGGTATCGCGCTGTTTCTGTACGGCATGGCCGTTATGGGAGATAATTTGAAGAAAGTGGCCGGCAGCAAGCTGGAGCTGGTGCTCTATAAGCTGTCGGGCACGCCGCTGAAGGGCGTGCTGCTGGGCACCGGCGTCACCGCCGTGATCCAGTCCTCCTCCGCCACCTCCGTGATGGTGGTGGGCTTCGTCAACTCCGGCATGATGAAGGTGCGGCAGGCCATCGGCGTCATCATGGGCGCGATCCTGGGCACCAGCGTCACCGGCTGGATCCTGTGCCTGAACAGTCTTTCCGGCGGCAGCGGCTGGGTAGACCTGCTGTCCACCGCCACCCTGACGGGTATGTTCGCCATCGTGGGCATCCTGCTGCGGATGGTGAAGGGCAAGCCCAACCGCAAGCATCTGGGCAACATCCTGCTGGGCTTCGCCGTGCTGATGTACGGCATGACCGCCATGTCCGGCGCGGTGGCTCCCCTGAAGGAGAGCGAGGCATTCATCGACATCCTGACCAAGTTCTCCAATCCCATTCTGGGTATTCTGGTGGGCCTTGCCTTTACCAGCATCCTGCAAAGCGCCAGCGCCGCCGTGGGTATCCTGCAGGTGCTGGCCGGCACTGGCGCCATCACCTTCGAGATCGCCCTGCCCATCACCATGGGCATCGCCATCGGCGCGGCAGTCCCCGTGCTGCTGTCGGCGCTGGGCGCGAATATCAGCGGCAAGCGCACGGCCTTTGTCTATCTGCTGATCGACGTGCTGGGCGTGGTCATCTGGGCGACGCTGTTCTACGCCGCCAATGCCATCTTCCACTTTACCTTCCTGTCCGTCGTTATGACCACCGTCACCGTGGCGCTGATGAATACCCTCTTCCGTCTGGCCACCGTGGTGGTGCTGACCCCCGTCATTCCGCTGCTGGAAAAGCTGGTGGTCTGGCTGATCCCCGACAAGGGGGACGAGCTGATGTCCCAGCACGATATGGACCGTCTGGAGGAGCGCTTCCTCCAGCACCCGGCGCTGGCCATTGAGCAGAGCCGTCTGGTGACGGATTCCATGGCAGAAAAGGCGAAGGACAATCTGCTGCGTGCCATGGCCCTGCGGGGTGAATACAGCAACCGGGGCTATGAAATGGTGGACGAGTCCGAGCAGCTCATTGACCGCTATGAGGACAAGCTGGGCACCTATCTCATGAAGCTGACGGCCCGCTCCCTGTCCCCGGTCCAAACGGAGGAGGTGGCCAAGTACCTTCACACCATCTCCGACTTCGAGCGTATCTCCGACCACGCCTGCAATGTGGCCGACGTCTGCCAGGAGATCGACGAGAAGAAGATCGTGTTCTCCGATGCGGCCCTCCACGAGCTGGAGGTGCTGGAAGGCGCGGTGACGGAAATTCTCGGTATTTCCATCGAGGCGTTTACCAGCGGCGATCTGCAGCTGGCCGCCCGGGTGGAGCCGCTGGAGGAGATCATCGACGGCCTGTGCGATGAGATGAAATCCCACCATGTGGATCGTCTCCAGCAGGGCGTTTGCACGCTGAATCAGGGCTTCGTATTCAACGACCTGCTGACCAACTACGAGCGCGTGGCCGACCACTGTTCCAACATCGCCGTGGCCGTTATCGAGGTGGAGAGCGACAGCTTTGACACCCATGAATATCTCAACAGCGTCAAGGCCATGAAGGATGCCTCCTTTGCCCGGTACTATGACGAATACAAGAAGAAATACACCTTTTAAGGAGATGCTTGTCCCATGAGAGCCTATGTGATGGATGCCTTTTCCGACCGTGTGTTCGGCGGCAATCAGGCAGGTGTGGCCCTGCCGGATCACCGGCTGGACGATAGCACCATGCAGCAAATCGCCGCGGAGTTCAAGCACTCCGAGACTGCTTTTGTCGCCGTCAACGGTGACGGCAGCGTGACGCTGCGGTACTTTATCCCCGCCGGTGAGGTGGATCTGTGCGGTCACGCCACCGTGGCCTCCTTCGCCCTGCTGCGGCAGGAGGGACTGATCGGCGACGGCAGCCATATCGCCCATACCAAGGCGGCCGACCTGAATATCGAAGTTTCCGGCGGCACAGTGTGGATGGACATGGCACCGCCGCAGCTGATCCGAAAGCTGACGGCGGAGGAGTGGCCCGCGCTGTACGCCGCCTACGAGCTGACGACGGACGATCGTCCGGAGGGTTTGGAGCCGTGGATCGTCTCCACGGGCCTGGCGGATATCATGATGCCTGTCCGGGATCGCGATACCCTGATGCGTGCGGTGCAGAACGAGGCGGCGGTCACGGAGCTGTCCCGCCGCTATGACGTTACCGGCGTCCACATGTTCTGCCCCGGCGGCGACGCCTGCACCGCATATTGCAGCAACTACGCGCCCCTGTACGACATTCCGGAGGAATGCGCCACCGGCACCAGCAACGGCGCGCTGACCTATTACCTGTACCTGCACGGCATGGTGCGTCCGCTGGAGGAGAACACCTTCCTTCAGGGCGAACATATGCACCGGCCCTCCGTGATCCGCAGCCGTCTCTATGACGAGGGCGGCGCGGTGAACGTCCGCATCGGTGGCAGCGCCGTCATGAGCATGTCCTGCGATATCAAGCTGTAAAAAACACCCGTATGACCGTGGTCATACGGGTGTTTTCTATTTCCAATGCTTCAGCGTGGACAGATAGCCGTCGAACTGCGCCCTGCGGACTTCGTCTGTTGCACCGTCCGGATTGGGCATATGGGCCACCAGAAAGTCCAGCAGCGATGCCTTGTCGGCATAGGCAAACTGCCCGCCGGTATAGCACCACTTGCAGTAGTCCTCGTTGAACGTGCCGTCCGTCTCGCGGCTGAGGGTGGTGTCGTCCAGCGGCATCCCGCAGCATTGGCACACCAGCGTCCGGGGCGAGCCCAGCAGCGTATTGATGGATGCGTCCAGCACCTTCGACAGCAGCTTCAGCGTCTCCACATTGGGCATGGTCTCACCGTTTTCCCAGCGGGACACTGCCTGCCGGGTCACATGCACCCGCTCCGCCAGCTCGTTCTGGGACAGGCCCTGCTTTATCCGCAGCGCCTGAATGATCTCTTTCGTCTCCATTTGACCGCCTCCTTAAATCATTAAGGATATTTTACCATGTGCGGCGAGATCTGACAAGCAACCGTCTGTTGCCCCTTATTTTGCCTTCGGCTTGTCCTCTTTGTAGGCGAAGATGACGCCCACGGTAATGAGCACCGCGCCGATGATGCTCATGACGGAGATCGGCTCGCCCAGCAGCAGCCAGCCCACAAACACCGTCACAAAGGGGGAGGCGTACAGATAGTTGTTGGTGACCACCACGCCCAGCGCCTTGAAGGCGATGTTCCAGATGGCGAAGCACACCGCGTTGCCCATCACGCCGAGGAACAGCCAGCTGATCAGCACCTTCACGTCGGTAAAAAGCGGCGTCAGAACAGGCATGCCGTCGGTCAGCAGCATCAGCGGCACGGCGGTCAGGAACGCCCACAGGAACACCCGGCGGGTAACGATGAAGTTATCGTACTGCTCGGTGTATTTCTTGATAAGGATGGAGTACACCGCCCACATCAGCGCGGCCGCCAGTGCCAGCAGATCGCCTATGGGGCTGAGGTGGAAGGACATCTGGCCGTTCAGCACCACCAGCACCACACCGGCGATGGCGATGACCGCGCCGATGTACACATACTTGCCCAGCCGTTCGTTGCTGCGGCTGAACAGCTGCGCCAGCAGCACCGTCAGAATGGGACTCATGGCCACCAGAATACTGACGTTGGCGGCGTAGGTGTGATCCAGCGCCGTATTTTGCAGATAGAAGTAAAAGCTTCCGCCGGTGATGCCGATAAGAATGAACATCAGCTCATCCTTCCACGGCAGCTTCATGGTCTTGGGCCGCAGGATCCACAGCGTGATGTACGCCAGCCCCATCCGCAGCGGGATGATCTGGATGGGGGTGAAGTACACCAACAGATTCTTGGTCAGCACAAAGCAGCTGCCCCATACCAGTATGGTGATAATGGCAAAAATATGACCCATCAATTTTGACTTTTCCATAGGAAACGCCTCCTGCCCTAATTTTTCACAACATATCTATTATAAGGGAGCAGTCTCCTGAAATCCAGAGAAAAATACAAGTTTCCTGAAAATTTTTAAGGAGAAAAGGCGGTTGCCCTTTCTCCGGAAACGTGGTATCATGTGAACGGAACATTTTTTGCAGCAGGAGGAAAAGAAAATGCATGCAACACTGGTGATCATGGCGGCCGGTATGGGCTCCCGCTACGGCGGCAACAAGCAGGTGGACGGCGTCGGCCCTCACGGCGAGATCCTGATGAACTACGGCATCTATGACGCGGCCCGCGCCGGGTTCGACAAGGTGGTGTTCGTCATCAAGCCGGAGATCCGCGACCTGATCCACCGTCTGGCGGGCGAGGCGCTGGATACCCTGTGTACGCCTGACGGCCGCAAGGTGGAGTTCTGCTATGCCGAGCAGACCTTTGACTCCGTGCCGGACTTCTATCATATTCCGGAGGGACGCACCAAGCCCTTCGGCACCACCCACGCGGTGCTGTGTACCCGCCCCTTCGTTCATGAGCCGTTCTGCGTCATCAATGCTGACGACTATTACGGCGTGGACGCCTACCGCACCATGTATGAGGCGCTCCAGACCCTGCCGGAGCAGGGTAAGGCCGTCATGGTGGGCTATCTTCTGAAGAACACCGTCAGCAAATACGGCACCGTCACCCGCGGCGTATGCCACACGGCGGACGGCAAGCTGACCGATATCCACGAGACCATGAAGATCCAGCAGTTCCCCGACGGCAGCATTGCCGACATGGCGGACGGCGTTCGCCGTGAGCTGGACGGCGACAGCGTGGTATCCATGAATTTCTGGGGCTTTTCCCCTGCCATCTATGAACATATGGAGCAGTATTTCCATGACTTCCTCCGCCATGTGGGCGACGATCCCAAGGCGGAGTGCCTGCTGCCCGCCATGGTAGGCGACATGATGGATAAGGGACAGCTGACGGTCTCCGTGCTCCATTCCGCCGACCAGTGGTTCGGCATGACCTATCATGAGGACCGGCCCCGTGTGGCAGCGGCCCTGCAAAAGCTCCATGACGAGGGTGTGTATCCCGACAAGCTGGCGTAAGTCTGCATACATAAACAAACGGAGGAGGGAAAGCCCTCCTCCGTTCCTTTATACCGGCTTCCGCATATTCAGCGGATCGTCCTGCGGGCGGCCCGCAGGCTCCGTTCGCCGGGGCGCGATAGGCCGCGACATGCAGAAATACCGGGTCTCGTCAGCGATATGATCCTCCTGCGCTGTGTCCACGTCCTCCGGCGCGGTCTTGCTGTACAGCAGCGCCGGAACTGTCCGTAGGAAGCCCTTGCAGGTGTCGAACACATACATGCCGGGATAGCCCTCGCTGTCGAAGGCCAGCCGGTAGTGCAGCTGCATCCATCCGGCAATGCGGCGGTTGTCGCCCCGCTGAAAGAAAATGCGGTGCTTCAGCGCCGTTTCATAGACGCTCTCGCCACGGCTGGCGTCCCAGATGGCCGGATCGGCCACGCCGGAGATGTCCCGGCCCTTGAGATAGGGGTGCTCGCTCTCGATGCGGCGGATCTCCGCGAATTGCTTATCCGGCGTCCACAGCACGCCCTCGTTGGGTGTGGAGGTGCAGCCGTACAGCTCAAGGATACGATAGATCACGCCGTCGTGATCCACCGCCCACCAGCCACAGGAGAAGGGTTTGGCATAGCCGAAGTCGTAGCTGCGGTACACCCGCCATTCTCTGGGGATATCGAAGGCAGGCAGCACGTGGGTGAACCGCCGGTCGGCATAATGGTCAGGATCGTCGGCGAATTCGCTGAACACCTGCCCCTGAAAGATGTCCCATCTGCCCTCCAGCCACGCCAGCCGCAGCCGCCGGGGCAGAGCCTCCAGCTGCCGGAGATACTCCGGCTGTGCCGCCAGCAGCGCCTTGTTGTCGGTGACGCGGGCGGGGATAAATTCATAGTCGTCGGGGTTCTCGCCCGGCTCGAACCGCCGGTCAATGAACAGCCGCTTGATGTAGCTGTGGCCGGGGCCGCCGGGGTTGCAGGTGTAGTAGATGCGCTTGGGGAAATCGTTGACGCCCCGGAGACAGGCGGCAAACTGCCGCATCCACTGCTCCCGCAGCTGGGTACACTCGTCCAGAAAGATCACGTCGTACTCCGCGCCCTGATAGCGGTCCATGTCGCCGTCGCTGGCGCAGTAGCCGAACTCCAGCGTGGAGCCGTTGGCGAAGGTGAAAATGCGGTCGGTGGCCTTGTACTGCGCTGCGCCGTGCAGCTCGGTGCGCAGCTGGCGGATGTGGTTGCTCTCCAGCTCCTGATAGGTGCGCCGCACGATCAGCAGCCGGATGCCGGGATAGCGCAGGGCCAGCAGCTTGGCCTTGGTGCGCACGGCCCAGCTTTTGCCGCCGCCGCGCGCTCCGCCGAAGGCGATGTACTTTTTGCGGCATTCCAGGAACCGCTGCTGCTTTTCGTTGGGATAGGGGATATGCAGCGCGACCGGTGTGTCTTGCATATGAATAGCCTCCTTACGGTAGTCGTTCTTGCCATAAGAAGAAAAAGAAAGGCGTGTTGCCCCGGTAAGGGCAACACGCCTTTGTGAAGTCGATCCACTTACGTCTGATCGCTGCCGTCCAGCGTCAGGCTGATGGGCTCCGCGGGATCGGGCATGGCAGGCGCGGCATCCGGCGTATCTGACGGCGTCAGCGCACTGTCCACCTCCTCGCTGATGTGGGCCACAGCGGCAGCGTTGGCGGCCTTTTCCTGCTCCGCCTGCTGCTTTGCGGCGGCTTTGGCCTCCTCTTCCCGCTGATGGGCCTCCACATTGGCGGCGCGGTTGGCCTCCTTCTCCGCCATCCGGCGGCGGTTGAGGGCAAGGAAGCCGCGAACGACCAGCCATACGGCGACAGCGATCACTGCGATCATGCCAATCCATGCCGGGGTGCGGATCACATAGAAATCCTTGATGGAGAAGTAGCCCTTCCCCATGCCGAGGAAATACAGCACCACGCCGCCTGCGGCGCACAGGATGCACAGGATCAGATCAAGGACAGACCGGGCGTGATGGGCCTTTTTGCGGGTGAAATAACACAGCAATAGCAACAGCGCCGCCAGAAACAGGGTGGGGGACTGGCAGCAAAGAATGTATCCCAAGGTGGCGTCCAGCATGATTCAGGACTCCTTTCTCTCTGTAAAATCGGAAAGCGTTATTTGACGATGGGCAGCACGCCCAGCAGCTCCAGCTCCGTGTCGCCGGTGTTGACGATGCTGTGGGTGTGGCCCTCGGGGCAGTAGTGGCACATCCCGGCGGTGACAGGATATTCCACGTCGTCGTCGATGCACCGGCCGCTGCCGGACAGCACATAGATGACCTCGCAGTTGCCGGTGTGGGTATGCAGACCGATGGAGGAGCCCACCGGCAGTGTCAGCTGCACCACCGCGCCCATGCGGGGATCGTCGAACTTGCGAACGATGGCCTCGCCCTCGCCGCCCTTGAAGTGGGGCACGGCGTTGGCGGCCATGGCGTTGAAATCAAGGATCATGGAAGACGCTCCTTTAGTTCAAAAAGTCCTTCAGCTTCTTGCTGCGGCTGGGATGGCGCAGCTTGCGCAGGGCCTTGGCCTCGATCTGGCGGATGCGCTCACGGGTGACGTTGAACTCCTTGCCGACCTCCTCCAGCGTGCGGGTGCGGCCGTCCTCGATGCCGAAGCGCAGCTTCAGCACCTTCTCCTCGCGAGGCGTCAGGGTACTCAGAACGTCCACCAGCTGCTCCTTCAGCAGCGTGAAGCTGGCGGCCTCGCTGGGCTCGGACGCGCCCTCGTCGGGGATGAAGTCGCCCAGATGGCTGTCCTCCTCCTCACCGATGGGGGTCTCCAGCGACACCGGCTCCTGCGCGATCTTCAGAATTTCCCGTACCTTGTCCACGGGCATGCCCATCTCGGCGGAGATCTCCTCCGGCGTGGGATCGTGGCCCAGCTGCTGCAGCAGCTGGCGGCTGACCCGGATGACCTTGTTGATGGTCTCCACCATATGTACGGGAATACGAATGGTGCGGGCCTGATCGGCGATGGCGCGGGTGATGGCCTGACGGATCCACCATGTGGCGTAGGTGGAGAACTTGTAGCCCTTGGTATAGTCGAACTTCTCCACGGCCTTGATAAGGCCCAGATTGCCCTCCTGGATCAGATCCAGGAACAGCATGCCGCGGCCTACATAGCGCTTGGCGATGGATACCACCAGACGGAGGTTGGCCTCGGCCAGCTTCTGCTTGGCCTTGCTGCCCTCCTTGATGTCCTTTTTCAGCTGGACCATCTCCTCGTCAGGGATGGTCTCCCCATTCTCGGCGGCTTCGTCGATGCGCTCCTGCGCGGCGCGTCCGGCGGACATGGCGGTGGCCAGCACCACCTCCTCGTCAGCGCTCAGCAGCGGTACCCGGCCAATCTCCTTCAGGTACATGCGCACGGGATCGTCGATGTTGAAGCTGTCCACCAGCGTATTGGGATCCACCAGCTCCTCTTCCTCGATCTCGGCGATCTCCTCCATAGGGGGTTCGATGTCGTCGTCAATATTGGACAGGAAGTCCTCAGTGCCCACCTCGATGCCCAGCGCTTCCAGAGAGTCGTAGATGCGGTCCATCTGCTCGCTCTCCAGATCCATCTCGTCCAGCACGTCGCTGACCTCGTTGGCATCCAGCTTGCCCTTCTTCTTGCCCTTGGCCAGCATGTCCCGCAGCTTTTCGTTGGCCATAATCAGCGCGGCGGCGGGCAGGGAGGCGATGGTCTTTTCGTCCAGCTTGCCCTTTTCCTTCTTGTCCTCGGCGCTCTTGGCGTCGTCCTTTTCCGCGGGCTTGGCCGCTTTGGCATCCGTCTTCTTATCGTCCTCCGCCAGCAGGGCGTTGGCCATTTCCTCCAGCTCCTGCTGGGTGTAGGTCTTGTCAGTCATGTGTGCTTTCCTCCGTTTTATTTTTTATCTTTTCGTTTTTTATCCTTGAAGGTCTCCATTGCCAGCAGCAGGGGATCGATGCCGGAGCCGTCCCGTTTGGCCTGCTCCTCGCGGATCACCCGTATGTAGTCCGCCAGTGCCTGCGGCGCGTTGGCCGTGGATTCCGGCTTTTGCAGCAGCGTGGTCAGATGGCTCATTTCCTCGCCCGTCAGCTCGCCCGTCAGGGCGGAAAGCCCGGTGCGGTCAAACCGCCGGGGCCACATGGCACCATATATCTTGCCCAGCAGCGGCGAGGAAAATTCCTCCGGCTGCAACGGCGGCGCGTCGCCGAACAGCGTGGGGTCAAGATGCAGCAGCCGGATCACGCCCTCCTCCGCCATGGCGCTGCGGAGATTGGTGTAGCGGCTGCCCCGTGCGGCGGGCTGCATGGTCATGGCAGGGTTCAGCTCCTGCCGTTCCCGCTTTTTCCGGTCACTGTACCGCCGCTTGCGGGCGGCCCGCTCCACCTCCTGCCGCATGGCGTCGGGGGAGAGACCGGCAGCTTCGGCGGCGCGATTGGCATATACCTCCCGCTCCACAGCGTTGTCCAGCTCTGAGAGCACCTGACTGACCTCGGCGGTATAGTCGATGCGGCCTTGATCGCTGCGCAGGTCGTACTTGGCGGCCACCTGCGACATGCGGAACTCCACGCCGTTTTCGCTGCCGGACAGCAATCGCTCGAAGGCGGGCGCACCCTGAAATTTGATGAAATCGTCGGCGTCCTGCTTCACATATTCACCGTCCACCAGCCGCCGGGGCAGCTTCAGCACCCGGACGGTGAACTCCGTGTTGTTCAGCATCTCCAGCGCCCGCTGGGTGGCCAGCTGACCGGCGTTGTCGTTGTCGTAGCACAGCACCAGCTCCTTGGTGTACCGGCCCAGCAATCGAATTTGTTCCGTCGTCAGCGCCGTGCCCATGGAGGCCACCGCGTTGTCGAAGCCCGCCTGATGCAGCGTCACCACGTCAAGGTTGCCCTCGCACAGGATCATGTTGGGGCGCTTCGTCTTTTTCGCCAGATTCAGCCCGTACAGCACCCGGCGCTTGTTGTATACCGGCGTTTCGGTGCTGTTCATGTATTTCGGCTCGGACTTGTCGATGACGCGGCTGCCGAAGCCCACCACGTCGCCCCGCACGTCGATGACCGGCAGCATCAGCCGGTTGCGGAATTTGTCGTAAAAGCCGCCGTTCTTGTTGGCCACGATCAGTCCCGCCGTCAGTAGCTCCTGCTTGGTGTAGCCCTTTGCGGTCATGGCCCGCAGCAGTGCGTCCCAGCTGTCCGGCGACGCGCCCATGCCAAAGCGCACGGCGATTTTCCGGGAAATGGCACGCTTGTCCAGATACGCCCGCACTGCCGCGCCGTCGGGGCTTTGCAGTACGTCGTAGTACCACCGTGCGGCGT
>CAVBAZ010000137.1:0-4172 GCA_963593515.1 Bacteroidaceae bacterium | reverse complement strand
GACGTATACAGCGATGGTCACTTCGCGCTGAACGGCACCGGCGCAGGCTTTCAGGCCGGGATCGGCTATCTGGGCCAGAGAAAGCAGACGGTGGACCTGAATCTGGTAGTGGACCACTGGGGACAGAAAACCACCAGCGAGATCAACGCCGCCGGTGCGCTGAAGGATGACGCCCGGAAGATCTTCCGGGGCACTATCGACTTCGAGAAAGGCTCCGCCGGTTCCGTGGGCAACGAACAGGAGACGGTCCTGATGCTGGGCGACGGCGCTGTCAACAAGACGGTGCCCCTGATCCTGTGCGCCGAGGAGAACGTGGTGGGCAACCACGGCGCTACCATCGGCGAGCTGGACGAGGATACCCTGTTTTATTTCGAGAGCCGGGGCATTTCCGCGGCGGAAGCGGAGAACATCATGGCCCGCGCCGCCATTGAGCGGCTGGCCCGCACTTTGCAGGATGAGACCGCGCAGGCAGCCATCCTGACAGAATTGGAGGAGGTGCTGTAACATGGCACATGCGTACCGAGACGATTTTCCCCTGCTGAAGAATCTGGATATCGCGTATCTGGACAACGCCGCCACGGCCCAACGGCCCCAGTGCGTGCTGGACGCGGAAGCGAAATTCTATCAGCTTCATAACGCCAACCCCCTGCGGGGTCTCTATCCCCTGAGCATCGCCGCCACCGATGACTACGAAAACGCCCGCGAGGCTGTCCGGGCCTTTCTGAACGCCAAAAGCGCACGGGAGATCATCTTTACCCGCAACACCACCGAGGGCCTGAATCTGGTGGCCTACAGCTACGGACTCTCCCATGTAAAGGCCGGGGACGAGGTGCTGGTGTCCATTCTGGAGCACCACAGCAACCTGCTGCCTTGGCAGATGGTCTGTCGTCGGACCGGCGCAACGTTGAAATTCATGGAGTGCGATCCGGACGGCAGCCTTGACCTGAATAAGGTGGAGGCCCTTATCACCGACAAGACGAAGATCGTGGCCTGCACGCAGGTGTCCAACGTCATCGGCCGTATCAACCCCATCCGTCAGATCGCGGACATGGCCCACCGGCACGGCGCGGTGATGGTGGTGGACGGCGCCCAGAGCACGCCCCATATCCCCGTGGACGTGCAGGCGCTGGACGCGGACTTTCTGGCCTTCTCCGGCCACAAGCTCTATGGCCCCATGGGCATCGGCGTGCTGTACGGCAAGGAAGCGCTGCTGAATGAAATGCCGCCCTTCCTCACCGGCGGCGAGATGATCGAGTCCGTCACCCGCGAGGGTGCGGTCTTTGCGGAGCTGCCCCACAAGTTTGAAGCTGGAACAGTCAACGCCGCCGGTGCGGTGGGCCTTCACGCGGCCATTGACTATGTGAACCGTATTGGCTTTACAGAGATGCACCGCCGGGAGCTGGCACTCACCCGCCGGGCCATGGAGGGCATCCGCGACATTCCCAGCGTCCATGTGCTGGGCTCTGAAAAACCGGAGGAGCACTGCGGCATTCTCGCCTTTACGGTGGAGGGCGTCCACCCCCACGATATCAGCGAAATTCTCGCCAGCGACGGCGTTGCCATCCGAGCGGGCCATCACTGCGCGCAGCCGCTGCTGGCTCACTTGGGCCACCCGTCCACCGCCCGGGCCAATCTGGCGTTTTACAACACGGAGGCGGAGATCGACCGCCTGCTGAACAGTCTTTCCACCTTGAGGGAGCGAATGGGCTATGGAAAATAGAAGCTTTTATAACGAGATCCTCACCGAGCACAATCTGCACCCGGAGTTCAAGCATGATCTGCCGGACGCCGATATCGTGCTGGAGGGCGTCAACCCCAGCTGCGGCGACGACATTTTCCTCAAGCTGAAGCTGGACGGCGACACCATCGCCGACGGCGCGTTCGTAGGTGACGGCTGTGCCATCTCACAGGCCTCCGCCGACATCATGCTGGGCATGATCGTGGGGAAAAAGAGCGATGAAGCCCTGAAACTGGGCGAGACGTTCCTGAAAATGATCCAGGGCGAAGCAACCGAGGAGGAGATCGACAGCTTGGAGGAGGCCTCCGCCCTCCGGGATATCGCCCACATGCCCGCCCGCGTCAAATGCGCGGTGCTGGGCTGGCGGACACTGAAGGAAGCCCTGCACACCGGAGAACAATAACTTCCAAAAGAGGTATTTGCCGCGAACCACGGCAATACCTCTTTTCTTCATCCCAAAGTATTTTCCCCTTGACAACTGAAGTCCTCTCCGCTATTATGTAGTTAATCTACATATGTAGCATCTCTACATAGCAAGGAGGGCAAACATGGAATTTGACAAGACGCTGACCTCCGGCAGCACAAAGCTGCTGCTGATGAAGCTGCTGGAGCAGCAGGACATGTATGGCTATCAGATGATCGAGGAGTTGCGCCGCCGGTCGGATCACACCTTCGACCTGAAGTCCGGTACGCTGTATCCCCTGCTGCACGCGCTGGAGCAGGCGGGCTGGGTGACAGCCCGTGAGGAACCCACGGCATGCGGCCGCACCCGGCGGTACTATCATCTGACCGGCTCCGGCCGGGAGGCGCTGGCCAAAAAAGAGGCGGAATGGCGCAGCTACGCCGCCGCTGTGACGAAGGTGCTGGAAGGAGGTAGTTGCTGTGTCGGAGCGATTTGACGGCTACCTGTCCCAAGTGGACGAACAGATCCGCTGGGCGCGGGTACGGCCCGCCTTGCGGCGGGAGCTGATGGGCCATCTGGAGGAGCAGCGGGACGCTTGTCTGGCAGACGGCATGGACGAGACCTCCGCCGAGATTGAGGCGGTGCGGCAGATGGGCGACCCGGTGTTGGTGGGGCGGCAGCTGGACGAGGTGCACCGGCCCCGGCCCCAATACGCGCCGCTGGCGCTGGCGGCGGTGCTGGCGGTATGCGGCATGCTGATCCGCATCAATGTGAATCACACCTCCCCCATCCGCTCGCTGGCGGGCATGGGAGTCGGCCTTGTGCTGATGGCGGTGCTCTACTTCTTCGACTACCGGAAGCTGATCCGGTATGCGTGGTGGCGGTGCGGCAGATGGGCGACCCGGTGTTGGTGGGGCGGCAGCTGGACGAGGTGCACCGGCCCCGGCCCCAATACGCGCCGCTGGCGCTGGCGGCGGTGCTGGCGGTATGCGGCATGCTGATCCGCATCAATGTGAATCACACCTCCCCCATCCGCTCGCTGGCGGGCATGGGAGTCGGCCTTGTGCTGATGGCGGCACTCTACTTCTTCGATTACCGGAAGCTGATCCGGTATGCGTGGTGGCTCTACGGCGGCACAGTGCTGGTCAGTCTGGCGCTGAACGTATTCTGCGCTCTGACCGGCCAGAGCGGCGTCGCCGTAGGCGGCTGGCGGTACAGCGTGTATCTGACGCTGCTCTTTCCCATGGCAGGGGCGCTGGCCGCCTGCGCCCTGCGGGGCAGGCGGTGGGGCTTCTGGCTGGCCGTTCTGGCCTACGCCCCTCTGTGCGTTTTCGCCTGTCTTGCGCCCTCGATCACCGGTCTACTGCTGACGGTGATCTGCGGCTGCGTCACGCTGCTGTACGGCATCCGGCAGGACTGGTGGCCGGTACATAAGACCGCCGCGCGGCTGCTGGTATTGGCTGGCGGCGGCGTAACGTTGGGACTGTTTCTGGCCGCGTCGCTGCGCAGGATCGAGACTTATACCGCTACGCCTACCTCTGGCGGCTATGCTCTGTACGCCCTGCGGGACGCGCTGGGCAAGGCGGTGCTGTGGGGCAACGGCTGCGCCGATGTCGGCCAGCGTGATCCGGCCTATCTGGCGGTCTCCGACGGCACCAGCTTTCCGCTGACGAAGGTGATCTGCACGCTGGGCTGGCTCCCCTTCCTGCTGCTGTGCGGCGTGTTCTGCGCACTGCTAGTGCTGGTGGGGCTTCGTTGTGTGAAGTGCTGCCGCAGCGCGGGAGGCTTACTGGCCGTGATGGCAGTGCTGACCATCGGCGGGTGTTTCCTGCTGAACGTGATCTCCAGCTGCGGCCTGCCGCTGTGGAGCTCTCACTTCCCCTTCGTGGAGGGCAGCCTGTTCACGGTCATTGATCTGGCGCTGCTGGGCGTGGCGCTGTCGGTATTCCGGCAGGCGGGCTGTCCAGAGGACGCACAGCAGACCCCGGCAAAAGCATAGGATGCGAAAACCCAGCCGTGACTGCTTTGCGC
>CAVBAZ010000136.1:0-6403 GCA_963593515.1 Bacteroidaceae bacterium | reverse complement strand
TGATACCTGAAATATTAACTTTGAAACTTATTATACGAGGAGTGACCATATGAAAAACCGCCGGAAGGGTGAGTTTTTGTCCACCCGAGTTCAGTACATATCCCTGTCCCAACTGACCCCCAATCCCCAGCAGCCCCGCCGCAGCTTCGACGAGACGGCGCTGCGTGAGCTGGCCGACAGCATCCGGGCCTACGGCATTTTGCAGCCCCTGACGGTGCGCCGGATAGGGGAGGGCTATCAGCTCATTGCCGGAGAGCGGCGGATGCGGGCCGCCCGCATTGCCGGACTGCGGGAGGTGCCCTGTCTTGTGGCGCAGGTGGACGAGCAGGACGCCGGGATGCTGGCCCTGATCGAAAACCTCCAGCGCCGGGATCTGGACTGCTTTGAGGAAGCCGCCGCCATTGCCCGTCTTATCAGCCGCTATTCCCTCAGTCAGGAGCAGGCGGCGGAGAAGCTGGGCAAGTCCCAGTCCGCCGTGGCCAACAAGCTGCGGCTGTTGCGGCTGACGGAGCCGGTACGGGAGGCCCTGCGCCGTGGCGGCCTGACGGAGCGCCACGCCCGTGCGCTGCTGCGCCTGCCGGACGAGGCGGCACAGCTTTCGGCGCTGTCGGTCATCATCGCCAGAGGGATGAACGTGGCCCGGACGGAGAGCTATGTGGAAACACTGCTGGCCGAGAAGCCCGCGCCGCAGCGCAGCGCCACCTACATCATCAAGGATGTGCGGCTGTTCCTCAACAGCATCGACCACAGCCTGCAAGTGATGCGCCGGAGCGGCGTGAATGCCGATCTGGGCCGCCGGGACACCGACAGCGAGATCTTCCTGACCATCCGCATCCCCAAGGGCCGTCCCGCCCGTGCATAGGAGAAGCAACGTGCAGAATATGCGAAAAGAACCGCCGCAGGGCGGTTCTTTTCTTTTTCTCAAAAATTTTTTCAAAAAACTACTTGACATTTTCACACTAGTGAATATAATTCAGTAGTGACAAAAGAAAACAAAAGGAGGTATGCCTATGAACAGCCAATACAAAAAAGGCGTGCTGGAGCTTTGCGTGCTGGCACTGCTGAAGCAGCATGACCGCTACGGCTACGAGATATCGGAGCTGCTGTCCCAGCGGATCGACATTGCCGACGGCACGGTGTATCCCATATTGCGGAAGCTGAAGGCCGACGGCCTGCTGACCACCTATTTGCAGGAGGAGAGCGGCGGCCCACCCCGGAAGTACTACAAGCTGACGGAGCTGGGAGACGATGTGTACCGGATGGATCGGGCGGAGTACCTGCGCTTCGCGCGGGCGGTCCGCACCTTATTGGAGGAGGAAGAAGAACATGACAAAGACTGAATTTTTGACAGAGCTGGCCCGTGAGCTGGAAAAACGGAACGTGGCCGATGCCGCCGACGTGATGGAGGAGTATGAGCAGCATTTTGCCTTCAAGCTGGCGGACGGCTATTCGGAGGAGGAGATCGCCGCCAAGCTGGGTGCGCCCGCGGTACTGGTGGCGCAGTTCGAGGCGGCGGAGACCCCGCAGCGTCCCGGTGCGGGCAGCCGCGCGCTGACAAAGGTCGGTCTTGGACTGACGGAGCTGTTGGGCGGCTTGCTGTTCCTGCTGCTGGCGGCGTGGGAGCTGGTGATGGCCGCGGAGGCTATCGCCTGCGGTGTCTGCGCCGTGTGCCTGCTGGCCAAGCTGGGGCTGTTCGGCCTGATCCCCGCCATGCCCTATGGCTGCGCGGTGCTGCTGGCACTGACCCTGCTGGCGCTGGGCGTGCTGTTCGCCGTGGGCTGCGTGTGGTACGCCGCGTTCCTGCGGCAACTGGTGCGGGCTTTTGGCCGCTTCCGTCATAACACGCTGGCCCGCAGCAAGAGCTGTGCCACCCTGCCGCCGCTGCCCGCGGCCCCGCAGCTGTCCGGAAAGGGCAGACGCACGCTGCGCCGCGTGGCGCTGGGTGCGGCGGTGTGCTTCGCCGCTTGTTTCGTGCTGACGGTGATCGTCTCCATGATCGCCGCCGGAGACCTCCAGTTCTGGCACGTCTGGGGATGGTTTGGCTATCAGGGATAAGGAAAAAGAACCGCCCCCGGGCGGTTCTTTTTTGTGCGGCGTTACTTCTTTCCGTGTTCTTTTTTGCTGATCGCTTCCATGGACAGTTCGCCGGCTAGTCGGAAGAGTGCGTCCTCAATGGTTTTCTCTGGTGTTTTTCCTACGTTATTTCCGATTTTTCGGTAAAAGTCGTAGAGGAAGTCATCAATGGTGATCGTCAGCTGCTTCATATGCGTTCCCTCCTTGATGGTTTGTTCAGTATATCACAGTACGCTTTGATAGTACAGCTACATGGACTAATTTTTTGTAAAAACTCCATATAATGACCGTACAGCGACAGGGACGGTGATGGAGTATGAAGCTGAATGAGGCGGTCAGCCGGAGGCTGACAGAGCTGTTGGCGGAAAAGAATATGACGCAGTATCAGCTGTTCCTGAAAAGCGGTGTGCCAAAATCCACCATTGGCAACGTAGTCAACTGTGCCTATGATTCGGTGAAACTGCGGGTGCTGCATGAGCTGTGCCAAGGGTTGTCGGTGGGACTGGACGAATTTTTCGCCTCGCCCCTGTTCCGGGAAGAGAATCTGGAGCCGTAAGAATATGCGAAAAGAACCGCCCCGGCGGTTCTTTTTTGCTTATACCTCTCACTTGAAACATCTGCTTTTCTTTTACCGGCACTTGTGGTATACTGCTATTTGTAAAACTATGCGCAAAAGGGAGGCCATCTCCATGTCTGATACCATCGCCGCCATCGCCACGGCGCAAAGTCCCAGCGCCATCGGTATCCTGCGGCTCAGCGGCCCGGATACCAGAACCGTGCTGGACGCGGTGTTTTTCCCGCGAAACGGCAGGCCCATGTCACAGCAGGCCGCCCGCACCATGGTGCTGGGCCGGGTGCTGGACGGCGAGGGCCGCGTGGTGGACAGTGCGCTGTGCGTGCTGTTCCCCGGCCCCGGCAGCTATACCGGCGAGGACTGCGCCGAGATCCACTGCCACGGCTCGCCCGTGGTGCTGAACGAGGGCTTGAAGCTGCTGCTGAGCCACGGCGCACGGCAGGCCAAGGGCGGCGAATTTACCCAGCGGGCGTTTCTCAATGGCCGCATGGATCTTTTACAGGCGGAGGCCGTGGCGGACATCATCGACGCCGAGACCGCCGAGACGGTCCGCAACGCCGCCGGACAGCTGGAGGGCGTGCTGAGCCGCAGCGTCCAGACGGTGTACGACACGCTGATGGACGTGACCAGCCGGTTCTACGCCATCGTGGACTATCCCGACGAGGATATCGAGGACCTGCAGCGGGAGCAGCTGCTGGACGCCCTGCGCCAAAGCGAGAACAAGCTGACGGAGTTGCTGGCCACCTTCTCCCGTGGCCAGCTGATGAAGCAGGGGGTGCCCACGGTGCTGCTGGGCAAGCCCAACGTGGGCAAATCCTCGCTGCTGAACGCGCTGGTGGGCTATGACCGGGCCATCGTCACCGACGTGGCGGGCACCACCCGCGACACGGTGGAGGAGAAGCTGCTGCTGGGCCATGTGCTGCTGCGGCTGACGGATACGGCGGGCATCCGGGAAACGGGCGACGCCGTGGAGCAGCTGGGCGTGGATCGCAGCCGCAAAGCGGCGGAGCGTGCGGCGCTGGCGCTGCTGCTGTTGGATGGCTCCGCGCCGCTGGACGCGGAGGACGAGGAAGCCATGGCGGTGGCGGAGAAGGTGCCCCATCTGCTGGTGGTGGTCAACAAGAGCGACCTGCCCCGGCAGCTGGACATCGGCGCGCTGGCCGACCGGTTCGACAATGTGCTGTCCGTCTCCGCCAAGACCGGCGAGGGCATGGCTGCCCTGTGCGAAGCCATCGGCGAGCAGTTCCCCGCCGGAACAGAGGTGCAGGGCGAGCTGCTGACCAACGCCCGTCAGGCCGACGCGGTGGGCCGGGCGCTGAACTGCGTGAAGAATGCCCGCGCGTCGCTGCGGATCGGCATGACGCCGGACGTGGTGCTGACGGACGCGGAGGGCGCGCTGGAAGCACTGGGCGAATTGAACGGAAAACACATCCGGGAGGATCTGGTGGACACCATTTTTTCCCGGTTCTGCGTGGGAAAGTGAGGAGAACTATGGACTGGCTGGAATTGAAGATCGACACCGCTCCCGTCGGCATCGACCCGGTGACGGAGATGCTGGAGGAGCAGGGCGTTACCGGCGTGATCATCGACGATCAGCGGGATTTTCAGGATTTTATGGCCCACAATCAGGCCTACTGGGACTATGTGGACGAGGCTCTGGTGAAGGAGAAGGAGAACCTCTGCCGCGTGACCTTCTATGTGGAAAACTCCCCGGCGGGATACGGCGTCATTGCCGCCATCCGCATGGCCATGCACGCCATGAAGCAGAAGCATCCGGAGTACGCGCCGCTGCTGCTGACCATGGAGAATGTGAAAGACGAGGACTGGGAGAACAATTGGAAGCAGTTCTATAAGCCCATGGAGATCGGCGAGCGCCTGCTGGTGATCCCCGCGTGGGAGAAGGCCGACCCCAAGGGCCGCGTGACCCTGACGCTGAACCCCGGTCTTACCTTCGGCACCGGCAGCCATGCTACCACCCGCCTTTGCCTGACGGCGCTGGAGAGCCGCATCCACGGCGGCGAGAAGGTGCTGGATCTGGGCTGCGGCAGCGGCATCCTGTCTATCGCCGCCCTGCGGCTGGGCGCGGACAGCGCCTTCGCCTGCGACATCGACGAGAAGTGCATCGACGTGGCCTATGAAAACGCCGCCCTCAACGGCATCGGCAAGAAGCAGCTGACGGTGCGGCAGGGCGACGCCACAAAGGAGGGTCCGCTGCGTACCGCCATCGGCACCGGCTATGACGTGGTGGTGGCCAATATCGTGGCGGACGTCATCATCTCTCTGGCCCCGCAGGTGCGCCACTTTTTGAAGGAGGACGGCTGGTTCCTGACCTCCGGCATTATCGACGACCGGGCCGACGAAGTGGCCGCCGCGCTGACTGCCGCGGGCTGGAACATCGTGGAATCCTGCACCAGCGAGGGCTGGTACTGCTATATCTGCCGCTGAGACGCGGCGACCGACGAGAGGAGGCATTTCTCATGAACCAATATGATGTCATTATTATCGGCGCGGGCCCCGGCGGCATCTTCTCCGCCTATGAGCTGGTGCAGCGCAAGCCGGAGTGGAAGGTGGCCGTGCTGGAGGCGGGCAACCCGCTGGAAAAGCGCCGCTGTCCCATCGACGGCGTGAAGGTGAAGTCCTGCATCCACTGCAAGACCTGCGCCATTATGAACGGCTTCGGCGGCGCGGGCGCGTTCTCCGACGGCAAGTATAATCTCACCAACGCCTTCGGCGGCACGCTGTATGAGTATATCGGCAAGCAGCAAGCCATGGATCTGATGCGCTATGTGGACGACATCAACATGGCAAACGTCGGCGCGGGCACCAAGCTGTACTCCACCGCCGACAGCGGCTTCAAGCGGCTGTGCTTACAGAATAACCTGCACCTGCTGGACGCCTCCGTCCGTCATCTGGGCACGGACATCAACTATAAGGTGCTGGAAAACCTCTACGCCCAGCTGAAGGACAAGGTGGAGTTCCACTTTCTGACCCCGGTGAAGGCCCTGACCATCACCGACGACGGCCAATACGAGGCCGAGACCGACAAGGGCGCTTTTGTGGGCCGCAAGTGCATCATTTCCGTGGGCCGCAGCGGCAGCAAGTGGATGGAGACCGTGTGCGAGGATCTCAGCATCCCCACCAAGTCCAACCGCGTGGACATCGGCGTCCGGGTGGAGCTGCCCGCCGAGGTGTTCGCGCCCATCACCGACGAGCTGTACGAGAGCAAGATCGTCTATAAGACCGAGAAGTATCAGGACAAGGTGCGCACCTTCTGCATGAATCCCAAGGGCGCGGTGGTCAACGAGAACACCAACGGCATCGTCACGGTCAACGGCCACAGCTATGAAGATCCCGCCCTGCATACGGAGAACACCAACTTCGCCCTGCTGGTGTCCAAGCACTTTACCGAGCCCTTCCGGGACAGCAACGGCTATGGCGAGAGCATCGCCCGGCTCAGCAACATGCTGGGCGGCGGCGTCATTGTCCAGCGCTTTGGCGATTTGATCCGCGGTCGCCGTTCTACGGCCAGCCGCATTGAGGAAGCCTTTATCACGCCTACCCTCAGTGCAACCCCGGGCGACCTGAGCCTTGTGCTGCCCAAGCGCATTCTGGATGGCATTATCGAAATGATCTATGCGCTGGATAAGGTTGCTCCCGGCACAGCAAATGAAGATACGCTGCTGTACGGCGTGGAAGTTAAATTCTATAACATGGAAGTCCAGGTCAACGATAAGCTGGAGACTCGGTATCCCGGAC
>CAVBAZ010000135.1:0-3726 GCA_963593515.1 Bacteroidaceae bacterium | reverse complement strand
TTTTCTTCAAAATTTTCTTGCATCACCTACTTGACTTCATACCATTGGACTTTGTGTTTTTCGGCGCAGGGAAACCTGCACGATATGTTTAGTATACCGCTGGCGAGCATAAAAGTATTTGAAGAAAAGCCACCCGATCTTTGCACAAATCCCAGTCATGCGGAGGGGGCGATTGACAACATTTGTAAAACATGAGATATGTAATAAAAGCAGTTCTTTTCTGCTACCGAAAATATTAGGAGAACGTGGTATTATGGAGTTTTTGCATAGAGAGTCGATTCAAAAAAATAACCTGCCCGGGCGCGTGGTGCAGAACGCGGTAGGACATAACAGTGCGCTGACCAGCGAAAAGATGACGGTATCCTTTTGCCATTACAGTGCCGAAAGTGGCCGGATGGCGCCGCACAACCACGCAGAGGAGTCTGTAGTCGTGCTGGATTGCAACGGCGCATACGTTCTGTGGGGCGATGGCCCGGATCAGCTTACGCACCGGCAGATGCTTCAGAAAGGTGATCTGATGCACTTCCCGGAGCTGGAGTGGCATGTATTCCGCTATGAGGAAGGCGGTTTCCTGGATGCGCTGTGTATTTATGGGCAGGTGACAAACATTCGTCCGGAGGAGATCCAACAGAGCAGATGACCTGCAAAGGAGGGAATAAAGATGAATGAGCAGATACTGCCGCTGTCGGCGCTGCAAGTACCGCCGCTGCCGGATGAGGCTGCTGTGCGCCACGTACTGGATCGTGCCCGGGCAAGCCTGAACGGCAAGCTGGTGGTGCTGGATGATGACCCGACCGGCATCCAGACGGTGCATGACGTACCGGTCTATACAGACTGGAGAAAAGAGACGCTTCTGCGGGGGCTGCAGGAGCGGGGACGCATGCTTTTTATACTGACCAATTCCCGCAGCTTTTCTAGACAGGAGACGCAGCGGGTCCATCGGGAAATTGCAGACAATCTGGCGTGGGCGGCACGGCGGGCCGGAATCGAATTCCATCTTCTGTCTCGTGGAGATTCCACCCTGCGGGGCCACTATCCACTGGAGACGGAAACCCTGCGCCGTGAACTGGAAAAACAATTGCCGGTGCATTTTGACGGAGAGATCCTGATGCCCTACTTCAATGAAGGAGGGCGCTATACCATTCACGGTGTTCACTATGTCCGTACCGGAGATGTGTTGATCCCGGCGGGGCAGACGGAGTTTGCCCGGGATGCTACCTTTGGCTATCGGTTCTCCGATTTGGCGGAATGGTGCCAGGAAAAGACGGAGGGCCGCTGTGCCGCGTCTTCTGTGGTTTGCATCACGCTGGAGGAACTGCGGGCGATGGACATGGATGGAATTCTAGAAAAGCTGATGCGTGCCCGTGATTTTACGCGATATGTGATAGACGCGGCGGATGACCGGGACGTTGAGGTATTTACTGCCGCTCTGCTGCAAGCTATTGCTGCGGGGAAACGGTATCTGTTCCGCTGCGCGGCGGGCCTTGTCCGGGTGCTGGGCGGTGTAGAGTACCGGGATCTGCTGACCCGGGCGGAGCTGCGGACGGGTCATGCCCCGGGCTTGATTCTGGTAGGCTCGCATGTAAAGAAAACGACGAATCAGCTGCAATATCTGCTGCAGGGTCAGATGCTGCTGGAGCCGATCTGCTTTGACGTATCCTGCGCTGCGGATGGGGCCGCGCTTATGCGGGAGCGGGATCGGGTGCTTGAACAGATGGAAAAGGTGCTGACAGCAGGGCACACGGCTGTGGTATATACCAGCCGTCGCCTGATTCTGGCGCAAGATGACAGCCCGCAGGGCAATCTGGCCGTCAGCGTGGGGATCTCGCGGGCAATCTCGTCTCTGGTGGCACAGCTGCACACCCGGCCGGGGTACATCATCGCCAAGGGCGGCATTACATCCAGCGATGTCGGTGTCAAGGGCCTGGGTGTGCAGCGTGCCTGGGTGCTGGGTCAACTGCTGCCGGGCGTTCCTGTATGGCGAACCGGCGAGGAAAGTCGTTTTCCCGGACTGCCATATGTGATTTTTCCGGGGAATGTCGGCGGTGAGGACAGTCTGCGGCGAGCAGTGGAGATTCTGGAAACGGGGCGAAGAGCTTAATGCGCAATGACATTTCCGTTCACAGAATTGTCAAGCAGGAAAAATACCGGGATCAGATGATCCCGGCGCATCGCCACCCATTTTTCCACTATATTTACTGCTTGAGTGGCCATATGTCAGTAACAGTGGATCGTGCACGTTTTCTCACGGAACCCCGTGCGTTGATTTTGGTGCCGCCGGAGACGGAGCATTCCATTCTGGGATTGGACGCGGCATGCAGCATAGACGTGAAATTTTCCTGCTCGCCAGCGTGACAGGCGGAGCTTTTGAGTCTGCCGTATTTTCTTCCGGCGCTGGAAGATCACGAGGATTATCTGCTGCGTACAATCTTCGAGGAAGCGGTGGGGCAGCGCGAAAATTATGATGAGTTGATCAACCTGCGTTTGTACGAGTTGTTGATTATCCTGCTGCGTTATCAGCATTGGGGCCAGAGCTTGTGGCAGGAGACAACAGATTATCCACTTTCTACCAATACTGATCCACAAATACAGAAGATAGTGGAGCTGATCGAGACGCGGATCTGTCAGCCGCTGCGCGTTACAGAACTGGCGGGAGAGCTTGGCTACAATACAAACTACTTTCAGGCATTTTTCAAAGAGCGTGTGGGACTGAATCCCAGTGTCTATATCAATCAAAGAAAGATTTCCCACGCAAAAAAGCTGATGCTGTACTCACATATGAATGTCACGGAAATCTCTGAATATTTGGGGTTTCAAAGTATCCACTACTTTAGCCGCCTATTTAAGAGGTTGGCGGGCATCACCCCTACAGAGTATATCCGTCGTACCAAGCAAGCGGTTTCTGTCAATGTGATAAAAAACGAATATACGCCTGACGGGCAATTTGAGATTCCCCTGCAGATCCGGAAATAGGCGTTACTACCTGGGAGAGAGGAGAAACAATGAGATAAGGCTCTCCGCCACACTTCACCACCGTGACGTTTTCCGTTAGTGCTACGGATGCGAGCAGAGTCAGAACTCTAGATTCCCCCAGTATATTCTCACCTGCCATGTGCATTTATTTTTGAGAATAGCCATGCAAAGAGACGCGGGAAAATATACCGTAGTACTTCCTGCACGGCGCTTTTGTGACAAAACAGACTTCGTATTCTTTCGTAGAGACAGGCTTTAATTGATATCTAATACGCTTTTAATACGCACACAATACGCATTATCTTCGTAATACACATTTAATACGGAGATAATGCGTGTTGCGTTTTTTTGGCCACGCTTTCTCTGAATGCACCATTTAGATATTTTCATATTGACAATCACAATATATTGTGGTATATAAGAATTATTCAGTTATTTGTGCACCGCCCTAATGGGGGTTCCGAATACCTTTCGGATCGCACACGTTGTTAAGTTTGTACTGAGGCGCATCATGCGCCCGTTCGTAATTATGGGCCACTATGCCCACTTATGTAAAAGACTATGCTGCGAGAGAAAACTTCTCTCGCAGCATTTTCCACCTGTACATTTCTCTGCCGCCGTACTACACTGAACGTGTACTTAAGGCATCAAGCATTTAGGTCGGAGCAGAGCAGGCACGGGTGGAAAGCATTATCAAAAGCTTTTCGCTCTGATTAAGAACCCGAAGTATGTCAAAATGAACCTTCCCGGAAA
>CAVBAZ010000134.1:0-4151 GCA_963593515.1 Bacteroidaceae bacterium | reverse complement strand
GGACATGGGTGAGCTGACCCGCACGCTGGGACTGGATACGGTGGTGGCCGTTGGCTCCAAGGCCAAGGCCATTCAGGACGCCAACCCCGACGCCCTGTGGTTCCCCACGGTGGCGGAGGCCCTGCCCGCTATCCGGGCGGCGTTCACCGCCGGAACGGCGGTGCTGGTGAAGGCGTCCCACGCCATGCATTTCACCGATATTGTAAAGGATTTGGAATCGACAGAGTAAATTTTTATGGTAGACATTTCTGTGAAGGACGTTGTCAAGTCCTTCGATCTGGAAAAGAAAATACTGGACGGCATTACCTTTCAGGTGGACACCGGCGAGCGTGTAGGCCTGCTGGGCAAGAACGGCGCGGGCAAGACCACGCTGTTCCGCCTGCTGACCGGCGAATTGGAGCCGGACAGCGGCCAGATCGTCATCGCCACCGGGCGGCGGATCGGGCTCATCTCCCAGATCCCCGTCTATCCCGCCGGATATACGGTGGAGGACGTGCTGGACTCCGCTTTTGAGCGGATGCAGGCCCTGAAGGCGGAGATGGACGAGCTGACCGACCGGATGGCAAAGGGTGAGAGCGACAGCGCCATGCTGCGGCGGTACGATCACCTGACCGCCAGCTTCGAGGCGCTGGGCGGCTACGACACCGCCACCGCCAAGAACAAGGTGGCTAATGGCCTGTCCATCGGCGCGGACATGCGGCAAAAGCTCTTTGACCAGCTGTCCGGCGGCGAAAAGACCCGTGTGAATCTGGGGCGGCTGATCCTGGAGGACACGGACATTCTGCTGCTGGACGAACCCACCAACCATCTGGACTTACAGGCCACGGAATGGCTGGAGGAGTATCTCCGCAGGTTCCACGGCACGGTGGTGGCCATCAGCCATGACCGCTATTTCCTCGACCGCACCGTGTCCCGCGTCATTGAGGTGCTGGACGGCAGGGCGGAGTTTTACAGCGGCAATTACAGCTTCTACGCCGTGGAAAAGGAGCGCCGTTATCAGGAACGGATGAAGCAGTATCTGAAGGAGCAGGCCAAGATCCAGCAGCTGGAAAAGGCCGCTGAGCAGATGCACCTGTGGGCCTTCATGGGCAACGACGCCCTCCACAAGCGGGCCTTCAGCATGGAAAAGCGCATCGAGCGCATGCGCACCACCGCCAAGCCCACCAAGGCGAAAAAGATGGATGCCCGGTTCGCCAGCCGGGAGTTCAAGGGCGACGAGGTACTGCAATTCCGCGGCGTGACGAAGGCCTTCGATCAGCGGACGCTGTTCTCCGACGTATACCTGCGGGTGGAGGGCGGCGAGCGCATCGCCCTCATCGGCGAGAACGGCACCGGCAAGACCACGCTCCTCAATATGCTGACAGGCCGTGAGAGCTGCGACGGCGGCTCCATCCGTTTAGGGCCGTCGGTAAAGTGGGCGTATCTGGAGCAGGTCATCCACTTTGACCACCCGGAGCGCAATCTGGTGGACACCATGCTGTACGCCAAGAAGAACATCACGCCCCAGAGCGCCCGGAACCGTCTGGCGGCCTATCAGTTTCAGGGGGAGGACGTGTTCAAATCCGTCAGCGTCCTGTCCGGCGGCGAGCTGAGCCGCCTAAGGCTGTGTATGCTGATGGACGAGGAGATCAACTTCCTCATTCTGGACGAGCCCACCAACCATCTGGACATCGCCAGCCGGGAGTGGATTGAGGAAGCGGTGGAGGCCTTTGACGGCACACTGCTGTTCGTCAGCCATGACCGCTACTTCATCAATCGCTTCGCCACCCGCGTCTGGGAGCTGGCGGACGGCACCATCACCGACTATCCCATGGGCTTTGCCCAGTACCGTGCCATGAAGGCTTCGGAGCCGAAGCAGGAGGCGGCGGCCCCGGTAAAGAAGGGCGACACCCGCCAGAGCCGCGGCAATCGCAGCCAGCAGGCGGCCCGGCGGCAGCTGACCATTTGCGAGACCGGCATCGCCAAATTGGAAAAGGAGATGGCGGCGCTGGACGAGGCCATGGCCGCCAACGCCTGCGACGCAGGCAAACTGAACGAGCTATTCACGCAGAAACAGGAGACGGAAGCCCGGCTGGAGCAGGAAATGGCCCGCTGGGAGGAGCTGTCCCTTGCATTGGAGGAATCTTGACTATGAGCGACGTATTGTGTATCTATTACTCATTCAGCGGCAACACCCGCCGCGCTATGAAGGAGATCGCCGACGCAGTAGGCGCGGAGATCGTGGCCATCGACGACGGCGCCGACCGCAACGGCTGGCGCGGCCGCCTGCGGGCCGGTAAGGACGCCATGCGCCGCACCACCGCCCCGCTGAAGCCCTTCACCACCGAGCGGAATATCGAGGACTATAAGCTGGTGATCGTGGGTACCCCCGTGTGGGGCGGCCGCTGCTCCAGCCCCATCCGCGGCCTTTTGAAACGCCGCGGGCTGGAGATGTCCCGTGTGGCCTATGTGCTGACCCGCAGCGGCAACCGCCGCTGTGAGAGCGTCTACGACCAGCTGGACCTCTACACCGCCGAAAAGCATATTCTGGAGGTCTCCCTCCAGCCCGGCGGCGTGGGCTACACCTTCTGGCGGGACAAGTTCATTTCCGACGTGCAGAAGTATCTGGAGACCGGCCATGTTGGATAAGCTGGAAAAGATCGTCCGCCGTCTGGACGAGGTGGAGCGGCAGCTGTCCGACCCTGCGATATACAGTGACCGGGACGCCATGACAAAGCTGAGCCGCGAGCAGAAGGAGCTGACGCCGGTGGCAGAGGCCTACCGGGCCTACGCCCGCGCGGAGGCGGATATTGCCGCCGCCACGGAGATGCTGTCCGACCCCGAGCTGAAGGAGCTGGGACAGGAGGAGCTGTCCGCCGCCAAGGCGGAGCGGGAACGGCTGACGGAGGAACTGAAGCGTCTGCTGCTGCCCCGTGATCCCAACGATGACAAGAACGTGGTGCTGGAGATCCGGGCCGGTATCGGCGGCGAGGAGGGTGCGCTGTTTGCCGCCGACCTGCTGCGGATGTACACCATGTACGCCGAGCGCCGGGGCTTCACGCTGGACGTGGTGTCCCTCAACGAAACGGAGCTGGGCGGCGTGAAAGAAGCCGTGGCCACCGTGGAGGGCGCGGGCGCTTACTCCCGCTTGAAGTTCGAGGCGGGCACCCACCGGGTGCAGCGCGTGCCGGAGACGGAGTCCTCCGGCCGCATCCAGACCTCCGCCGCCACCGTGGCCGTCATGCCCGAGGCAGAGGAGGTGGAGTTCTCCATCGACCCCAAGGATCTGCAGATCGACACCTACCGCTCCAGCGGCGCAGGCGGCCAGCACGTCAACAAGACCGAGTCCGCCATCCGCATCACCCACCTGCCCACCGGCACGGTGGTGGAGTGTCAGGACGAGCGCAGCCAGTATAAGAATAAGGAGCGGGCCATGAAGATCCTGCGCTCCCGCCTGTATGAAGCGGAGCAGGAGCGGCAGAACGCCGCCATCGCCAAAGAACGGAAGTCTCAGGTGGGCACCGGCGACCGCAGCGGCAAGATCCGCACCTATAACTTCCCCCAGAACCGCGTCACCGACCACCGTCTCACAGGCGACAATAAGAATTTCAATATCGCCGCCATCATGAACGGCGATCTCGATCCGCTGATCGACGCACTGACCCTGAATCAACAGACACAGCGCCTGCAAGAGGGCGCAGAATAAGAAAGGAGCAATCACCATGTTAGCACCTATGAAAATGCAGTATGACAAGTCCGGCCCCACCCTGGTCAAGGCCCTGAAGAAGCGGAATTTCGACGCCTATTACTGTCCCACCGCCGAAGAAGCCGTGGAGAAGGTATTGGAGCTGATCCCCTCCGGCGACGTGGTGAGCTGGGGCGGCGTGGCCACCGTGGATCAGCTGGGCATCAAGGATCGTCTGCGCCAGCGTAATCAGCTCCTGATCGACCGCGATACCGCCAAGACCCCTGACGAGCGCATGGACATGCTGCGTCAGGCCCTGACCTGCGACACCTTCCTCATGAGCAGCAACGCCATCTCCGAGGATGGCCAGCTGGTGAACATCGACGGCATGGGCAACCGCGTGGCCGCTCTGTGCTTCGGCCCCAAGCAGGTCATCGTGGTGGCCGGCATGAACAAGGTGGCCGGTGATCTCAACAGCGCCATGGCC
>CAVBAZ010000133.1:0-4989 GCA_963593515.1 Bacteroidaceae bacterium | reverse complement strand
CACCTTTTCCAGAATCGCGCCCTCCTGAATGAGCCTGCGGGTTCGTGCGTTACGCTCCTTTTTGCGGTCACGCATCTGAGCTTCCTCCAGCCGGTGCTGTGCCTGCAAGAGCTTCTTTTCGTTTTCGGTCATGATTTGCATCGTCAAATTCTCCCTTCATAGTAGTAAAAAGCGGTCGTCCGCTACCAATCGTGGTATCAAACAGCCGGGTTTTGGTGGTATAATGATTTCAGCTTTCGTTCGTGATAGCAAACCTGCCTGAATTGGTATCAGCACTGCTATCAGAACAGGTGGCTTTGGTATCAAAAGCTGTCCACAAAGTCCAGCGCAGCGTCCATATCCGCAGGATCTTCCGCTTTTACGGCTGTATCTGCTTGGGCTACACCCTGCATGAGCTGCATCCATGGGGCAAAGCGCACGGGCCCAGCTCCCTGTAAACTTTCCCGGATGGTGTCCCGAATCTCTTGGAGGAACGCCTCCTCCTTCTCACGGGTCTCCAGATAGGGATCGGCGGCAAGCTGCTCCTGCCTGCCGAAGAAGGCATTGACAGCGACGACCACGGCACGGTTCACAGAGCGGTACTGTGTCTTGTCCAGCCGCTGCAAATGCTCCCGCGCCTGCCGGTCTGCATCGTTGTTCAGATTCAGCCGCAAAGTGGTCGTGTAGATGTTTTCCTTCATACGATGCCGCCCGCTTTCTTCATCCTGCGTTCCGCCAGCAGCTCATAGCCCTTGGCAGTGGCGCAGATATCGTCGTTGAAGCTGACGCGCCCTGTCTCATATTCTCCGAAGTTCCGTACAAGGCAGCTCCCGCCGCCCACCACATGGAGACGCATCAGCTCCGGGTCGTACTCATGCTCCCGCAGTCTTCGGAAGATACCGGCCACATACTCCGCGGCAGTCTCCCGGATGGCGGTCAGGTATCGCTCCCCGATGTCTGCCGTCCCCTTGCGCAGCACACGCTCGATGGTGGCGTCATCCAGCGTCTTGCCGAACTGCCGCAGCACGCTCTCCCGGACGGCCAGCATACACTGATGCGTCCCGAATTTCTCCGTATAGCAGCGGCTCAGAACCGGCCTGCGCTCATTGATATACATGACGTTCATGGTGCCGTTTCCGATGTCGCAGAGCATATTCGTTCCCCTGAACTGCCCCAGATTCCCGGCGACGGCTGCAAAGCCCTACGGGAAGATGTCCGCTCCGGCAAACTCCACATGGTAGTCAATTCCTCGGAAGGTGAAGTCCACGCCGTCATTCTGCAAGAGGTATGCACGGAAAGCGCCCTTCTGTTCACTGACCCATGTGAGGGGCAGCCCCGCCGCAATACGAACGCGGGCGGAGGTGACATGGCGGATGCGCAGCTCCCGCCCGATGGCGGCAAGGGTCAGGAGATAATAGTCGCCGTCCATCATTTTTTCGGCGGCAAACTCCTTGTGTCCCTCGCCGATGGTGTAGTACCTGCCGTCATAGATCAGCAGGTCGTTTTTGAAGGTCGGCTCCTTGTCATGGGCGGTCACGCCGGTGGGAAAGCAGGTGTGGGCGGTCTTGATGTTCCCATACCCGTGGTCGATGCCAATAATGATGGGTTTGTTGTTCAGATAGTTCATACTCGTTCCTTTCTGCCGCTGTGCGGCTGTAAAAATGATGGTTGTGAGGATTACTTGTGCTTCTTCTGCCAGATAAGCTCATAGCCCAGCGCGTCGGCAAGCTGGACGGCCTCCACATAGCGCAGGGATTCCCTCTGGAGCTTATTGGACAGGTTTGATACGCTGTCGGACCAGCCGTGCTCGTCCCGCAGCAGATCGACCACCTCCTGCATGGTCATGCCCTGACGGACGATGAACGACTTGATCTCGTTTCGCAGATTGGATTTCATGGGCTTTTTACCTCCTGTTTCGTGTAGTGAATTTTCTCGGCGATGATGCCTGAATACTGATGTGTAAATCTCTCCGCCTGCTGTAAATCCACTCGGATTTCCGCCCGTGATGCCCTGTTCACAGCAGCACCCTATCGGCTTCATCATTCTGTGCGAGAGCATACGGAACGGGAAAATATGCCGCAGTCCGGTGTGGCGGCTTTCCGATTTGGCAAATCACCGGATGGCGCAGCGCGTTCGGCCTGCGGCATATTTCTTTGCGGATTTCACAGGGCTTGGGTTCTGCTCCCTGTTTTTGGCCTTCCCTTGGCGGCGGTTTTCATATATCTGCGTTTTCGCCGTTTCGCTGCGTACGTACATACCGGGCAGACGAGGCAGCTTCTTTCCCTGCACTGCTTTCACGAAAGCGTGGGATTTCCGCCAGCCCCGTGGGTCATTCCTCATTCCGTACGTACGTACATAGCGATTTGCCCCAATCCCCGGATATACAGGGGCGCGCTGTGACCTCGATCCCCAGAAAGCCCCATACCCGGCGGCCTGCGGCGTTGGTGACGGTGTTTGTGTGCTCCAGATTGTACTTTTTCTGGTTGGCAACCAGAAAATCACTGAATGTGCGCTGCTTCATGGGGACAAGACCGTTTTCGTCGCACCAGAGGCTGTACACGGCGTACAGCTCCTTGGAACTGACCGATATATCCGCTTTCAGGCGGATGTAGCCGGTGGAGTCCATGAAGTCCAGAATGTTGTTGCCGTCCCGCCGCACATACTCCCGATTGGCTCTTGTGCGGAGACTTTCGGTGAAGCGGTAGCCGTTGGCGGCCAGCCGCTGCAAACCCGCAAAGGCCCAGAGGAAAATGCCCTCCGCCTCCAGCTTCATTTTTGCGGCGATCTCGGTATCGTCCACGCGGCCTGTGGGCCTGTCCTTCGTGGTCAGGATGAGCTGACGGCGGTAAAATCCGTTGCTGCGGTCATATAAGGCTTGCAGGTCGCCGTTGGAGAATGCCAGCAGCCGTGCATACATCCACCCCTGATAGCTCTGCACGCCCTTGCGTTCCAGATCCATCTTGCCCTGTGCCGTGACGATGGATTTGACGTAGTTGGTCTGCTTCAATGCCTCCATCTTCATATCGTCGTCCACCAGCAGGTGGATGTTCTCCAGGTCTGCACGGGCAAAGCGGTTGTCTGAAATTTTCCCGATGCTGCCGTCCTTCATGCTGCTGCCGAACACGGCGGAGAGCACCGTGCCGATCTGGGACTTGCCCTCGCCGCCCTCGCCCTTGATGATCATCATGCGCTGTCCCTTGGTGCTGGGGATGAGGCAGTAGCCGATATACTCCTGCAAGGTGGGGATATCCTCCGGGTGCAGCAGCTCGGATAGAAACCACAGCCACAGCTCCGGCGCTCCGGCATTGGGGTCATACCGCACCGGGAAGCGGCTGCGCACTGCGCCGCTCCTGCCCGGCGTGAAGCTGCCGTCGATATGCAGCGTCCCGTTCTGCACGTGGATCTCGTCGGGCCGGGGAGGGAAGTCCTCTACATGAGCCGCCAGCTTCATCAGCTCTGCGATGTTGCAGATGGTGCGGGGAATGTTCTTCACGGCGCAGCCCTCCAGTTCGGTGAAAATCTGCTCCTTCAGAGGCAGCAGATCGGTCAGCCGTCCCTCCGGGGTGAAGAAGGAATTGCCGGAATAGACCAGTTCGTGCCGGAACAGGAAGTCCCGGCAGAAAAGTGCCTCATTGATATCCTTGCCGTTGAACCAGCCCGGCCACGCCCCGTCAGACCGCGAGGTCGTAGTCATGCTTTGTGTTTCGCTCATGCTGTCGCTCCTCTCTTCGTTTTCTCCCGGTGTACTCCTGCAACCGCCGTATCCTGCCGGTATCCGCCAGCTCCCGGACGGCGGATTTCCGCTGCTCCGCGCTGCCGTAGATGAACACATCGCAGAGGTGTTCGATATGGCAGTCCATCTGGCAGGCCTCCACAAAGCGGTCCTCCATCGGCTCCTCCGGGGTCTTGGGCGCGTACCGCTCCTTCCAGTCTTGAAGCAGGTGCAGATACTCTGTCAGAACAGAAAAGCACAGCCGCTCGTCTTCCGTGAGCCGCTGTGCTTCTGTTCGGATGCGCTTTGCGTGGAGCGCCGCTGCGCTGGGAGGTTTGTCCGGGTCAAGGTGAAAATCTGCTATCAGCTTCCGTGCCGCATCATAAGGCGAAAGCTGAAACAGTCTGCCTACAAAGTCGATCACATCCCCGTGTTCCCCACAGGCGAAGCAATAATAGTGGTCGTCGGCCACATACAGGCTGGGGTGCCGGTCGTTGTGAAAGGGGCAGAGGGCTTTGCCATGTCGGTTTACCTCTATCCCGTATCGCTGCGTCACTTCACGCAGGCTCACATTGTCTTTTACAGTTTCAAATATGCTCATGTTCCCTCCGTTTCTGCTCGTGACAAAAGCGGTCGCAAGCGTGTGGTTTGGATTTTCGGCAGCCGCTGCCGAATAAAAAAACAAGTTCCCAAATTGGGAACTTGAAAGCGGCAAAAGCGACCCGCCCTGCGATGGGACGAGCCGCTTTCTGATTGTTACCGTTGGCGCTGCGGTTCATTTTGAACCACCACCATCAGATGTAACGCTGATATTGAAGATTTTATTTGTGTACATCGGCGCAATGTGGTCCGGGCCGTTTTGACCCACTGCCGTCATCTGTAACGGGGGCGTCGTTGTTACAGTAAGCATCAAGTGATACTTTTTATCACTTGCCGTTAATCGTAACGGCGCGATTTTATCTGTTTTTCGGATAAGACGAACCCCGCTGCATGGGCGCTCACCATGTGAGCACTCTTTTTCCTGCTGCCGGACTGCTTTTTCGATGCCGTTACAATTCGCGCTGAGAGATCATTTTGATCGCTTACCATTGCCCGCAACGCTCTGCCGGTATGCCTTTTGGCGGCAGGCGTTGCAGCAATAGGCGGCGTCGGCGCGTTTGGGTGTGAAAACGCCGCCGCAGGTCCTGCACACGGTATCCTTCCGCTTTTCCAGCCGCCGCTCCCGCTTGTGCCGCCAGAAGCCCTGCTTGGCGCAGTTGTCGTTGCAGTATTTCTTGGAATGCACTCTGGTATAAAAG
>CAVBAZ010000132.1:0-3678 GCA_963593515.1 Bacteroidaceae bacterium | reverse complement strand
GCAAAAAGTTACAAATTTGCACAATGCATAGCGCGCAAGGAAGTGAAGAAACCATCGGTTTCTTCCGGCTCTTTTGGCTACTTTTCCAGCTGCTGGGAAAAGTAGCCCGTCGGAGACCGTCCTCGCGCCCACAGGCGCGAAATATCTCCTTGCGCTGGCAGCGCTTCGGTGATCTCCCGCGTTTAATTAGAATAAGTATTACTTTACTTTTCCACAGCTTTCTGTTATACTTAGTATTAGAGAAATACGCCCATAGCAAAGCGGGAAGGGAGCACGGCGATGAATCAACTGTCATCACTAACAGATCTATGGCAGCAGGTACTTGAACGGCTGAAGCAGCAGCTGTCCGAGACCACCATCAATACATGGTTCGACGAGGTAAGCGTGGAGAATCTGGAAGATTCCGCACTGGTGCTGCATTGCAACAACGTATTCAAAAAGAACACCATCGAAAAACGGTTCACGCCGCAGATAAAGGAAGTCCTGCGGGACTTTTACCCCTTCAATCTGGAAGTGAAGATCCTGGACGATGAAGAGCTGGCCAACTATCACGGCGTGCGGGAGGACGACGCCTTTACCTTTGAAACATACGTCGTGGGGCCGCAGAACAATATGGCCTACGCCGCCGCCCGCTCCGTGGCGGAAAAGCCCGCCGGTTCCTTCAATCCCCTGTTCATCTATGGCGACAGCGGACTGGGCAAGACCCACCTGCTCCACGCCATCGTGCATCAGACGAAGAAGCTTTGGCCGGACAGCAGCGTCGTGCTGGTGAAGGGCGTGGACTTTACCAACGAGCTGATCGACGCCATCCGCAGCGGCAACACCTCCGAGTTCCGGAACAAATACCAGAACGAATCCCTGCTGCTGGTGGACGATATTCAATTCATCGCCGGCAAGCAGCAGACGCAGGAGGAGTTCTTCCATACCTTCAACGCCCTGTATGAATCCGGCAAGCAGATCGTGCTGACCTCCGACCGGCCGCCCAAGGAGATGACCCAGCTGGAGGACCGTCTGCGCACCCGTTTTGAATGGGGCCTGATGGTGGACGTGGAGCCGCCGGATTACGAGACGAGACTGGCCATCATCCGCAACAAAGCGGCGATCAAGGGCATCAACCTGCCGGATACCGTGGCCAATATGATCGCCGAAAACATCACTGCCAACGTCCGGCAGATCGAAGGCGTGCTGAATAAAATTCAGGCCTACGGTGAGCTGCTGGGCATCATGGATGAAAAGACCATCATGAAGGCGCTGGAGGACGTGGTGAAGAACAGCAATGAGTATATTCCCACGCCGGAGTCCATCATCGAGTTCATCGCCAAATATTTCGGCCTTGAGCCGGACGTGCTGCGGGGCCAGAGCCGCGGCCGCGATATCGTCAACGCCCGCCAGATCGCCATGTATCTGATCCGCCGCATGACCAACCTGTCCCTCAACGATATCGGCAAGGCCTTCGGCGACCGCGACCATACCACGGTGCTGCACAGTCTGGACAAGGTAGAGAAGCAGATGCGCTCCGATCCCGCCTTTGCCGAAACGGTGAAGGAGATCACCACCAATATCAACGCAAAGCAGTGACTTCAGGGCTTTTCGTGGCCCCGGCCACGACCTACTTTTGCCAACAGTGGCAAAAGTAGGCAAAAGCACCGGAAGGAACCTCCGGTTCCTTCACCTCCCGGCGCGCTATACGCTGTATCAAATTTGAAAGACTTTACCGCACGTTTGCGGAAATCGTTTTTTATCGCTGCGTATGACGAATCGACTTTCTTCCAGCGCCGCTGCCGCTCACGCTCTCAACAATAGAAGCAGTTGCTTCTATATTTCAGAGAAAAAGCGGCAGCGCTCAGAGAAGCAGAGACGATTCAACATTTTGAACGATAATTACCATGTTCTGCGAACGCGTGATAAAGGGTATCAAAAGTGAAAAGAGCATAGCGTGCAGGAAGTTTTGAAACCTGCGGTTTCAAATGGCGTTTTTGGGTACTTTTGCCGCCACGGGCAAAAGTACCTCGTCCCCGAGGGGACGAAACACCTCCCCCTTTCCACATTTTTCTGTGGATTCCACCTTGAAACCGTGTGGAAAATATTCCAGTCCTCCCCTGATGTGGAAAGCGTTCGCCTTTTCCCACCATGTCCCGTGGAGAAAAAACAACGGGAAATAAAGGGCTCATTCCACTTTTCCACATTTTTTTCTACTACGACGAATACTACGAATAAATAGTTTAGTTTATGTTGTCCTTCCGAAAAATATTCCGGGAATTTTTCGGAACGGTTCGACAGGAAAGGATATTTCGATATGCTGAAATTCTCCTGCGAAAAAGCGCTGCTGCAAGCGGCGGCGGCTACCGCAAGCCGCGCCGTGGCTGCGAAAAGCTCCATCCCCGCGCTGGAGGGCCTGCTGCTGGAGGGCAGCCACGAGCTGACGCTGTCCGGCTACAACACACAGACCGGTATCCGCACCTCCTTCGAGGCCCAGATCCGGGAGGAGGGCCGCATCGTCCTGAACGCCAAGCTGTTCGGCGATATCATCCGCAAAATGCCGGATGACGTGATCGTGTTCTCCGCCGATGAAAAGTACATGGTTCACCTCAGCTGCGGCGACGCCAGCTTTGACATTCTGGGTCTTTCCGCCGACGATTATCCTGAGCTTCCGGAGGTGGACGATCAGTACAGCGTCACCATGCAGCAGAAAACGCTGAAAGCCATGATCGGCCAGACGGCCTTTGCTGTCTCCACCAACGAGAGCCGCCCTGTCCATACCGGTTCCCTGTTTGAAATCGACGCTACTGGCCTGACCATGGTGTCTGTGGACGGCTTCCGTCTTGCCCTGCGGCACGAGCCGTTGGAAAAGCTGGACGGCGGCGCGTTCCGTTTCGTGGCGCCCGGCAGCGCTCTGAAGGAAGTGGAGAGCATCTGCGGCGATACCGAGGACAGCATCACCATCACCCAGGGCAAGCGGCACCTGATGTTTGCCGCCGGCTCTACGGAGCTGATCTGCCGCCGCCTTGAAGGTGAATTTCTGGACTATAAGAACGCCATCCCCCGCAACAATCCTGTCTGCATCGAGGTGGAGAACAGCGCCCTGCTGCGGAGCCTCGACCGCGTGTCCGTGGTCATCAGCGAGAAGCTGAAGAGCCCTGTCCGCTGCCTGTTTGACGAGGATCGCGTGCTGCTGAGCGCCCGCACCGGCAACGGCGAAGCCAAGGACATTTGCCCCACCAAGGGCGATGGCCGCCAGCTGGAGATCGGCTTTAATAACCGCTATCTGATGGAAGCGCTGCGCTATGCCCCGGCGGACAAGGTCTGCATGGCGCTGAACACCAACATTTCTCCCTGTGTCATCACCCCCGTAGATGGCGGCGACAGTTTTTTGTATATGGTGCTGCCGGTAAGATTAAAGGCGCAGTAAAAGGGGTATTTTCGCGCCTGCGGGCGCAAAGGAGTGTTCCGCGCTCCGGCGCGGGTCACTTTTGGCCGCTGTTCCAAAAGTGACCAAAAGGACAGCTTAAACCTGCGGTTTAAGAATCCGCCCACGCTATACATTACTTAGATTTGATGCCTGTTACCTCGCGTTCACAGGACATGTTTGATTTTGTTTCGTGTGACGAATTGACTTTCTTCTTGCGCCGCTGCCGCTGATGCGGTGCGACGGTAGAAATTGAATCGCTGTTCACGGCG
>CAVBAZ010000131.1:0-5611 GCA_963593515.1 Bacteroidaceae bacterium | reverse complement strand
ATTCAGGAGAGATGGCCCAAGAGCGCCGCTGCGGAGTAAGGAGGCGCCTATGGCTGTCAAGCTGACAAAAAACGAATTAAAGGTGCAGAAGGATCGCCTGAAGCAGTTCCAGCGGTATCTGCCCACGCTGCAATTGAAGAAGCAGCAGCTGCAATCCGTGGTGATGCAGGTCACCGCGCAGCTGGAGCAGGTGTCGCGGGAGCGTCAGGCCGCCGTGGCAGGTCTTGACGACTGGGTGGCCGTCTTCGCGGAAAACGACAGCTTCCCGGTGGAAAAGCGTCTGGACACCCTGATCCGCCCCAAGCATGTGGTATGCGGAGAGCAGAACATCGCCGGCGTGGTAGTGCCGGTGTTTCAGGAGCTGAGCTTCGAGGATATCCAGTACGACGTGGCGGACTATCCCCTCTGGGTGGATACCGCGGCAGTGCGCCTGCGGGAGATCGCACGGCTGGACGCGCTGGAAAAGACGCTGCGCCGTCAAGTGGAGCTGCTGGAGCAGGAGCTGCGTGCCACAGCCCAGCGGGTGAACCTGTTTGAAAAGGTGAAGATTCCCGAAGCCAAGGAGAACATCCGGGTCATCGGCATCTATCTGGGCGACCAGCAGACCTCCGCCGTGGTGCGGGGCAAGATCGCCAAGAAGAAGCTGCAGGAGGTGGGCCGATGATTGAAAAAATGAAGGTCGTCCACATCGTGGCGGCCGCCTCGGAAAAAAACGCCCTGCTGGATAAGCTCCGTGACCTTGGCATCGTCCACTTCGCGGAGAAGGCCAGCGCCGACCAGCGGCATCTGGAGCGCTTCGCCCAGCTGTCCCGCATGGCAATGACGCTGCAGGAGTATCCCAAGGCCCCGCAGGAAGCGACGGTGCTGTCCGACAGCGAGTTTGAAACCTTCTATCAGCAGCTATCCGACTGCATGGCACGCAAAAAGGCGCTGCTGGAGCAGCAGACAAGCGCCCATGCCACCGCGGAAAAGCTGGCCGAATGGGGCCGGTTCGCTCCGGCGGAGCTGCGGGAATTGAAAGAACAGGGCTGGGATATCCACATTTACCGCACCGACAAAAAGACCATGGCCGCGCTGGAGGCCGATCCGGACGTCCGCTTCGTGCGGCTGGCTCCGGTAGGCAAGATGCCCACGCTGGCGGCCTTTGCACCGCTGCCCGGCCAATATTCCGCCACGGAGTTTCCCATTCCGGATAAGGGATTGGACGAGTTGGAGCAGGAGCAGCGGGACTGCGCGCAGGGCCTTGCGGACTGTGAGACCTTCCTGACCCAGGCGGCGGCCCATCTGCCCAGCATCCACGACCAGATGCTCAAAACACAGAACGCCGCCGAATACTCCGCCGTCAGCAACACGTCCCAGAGTCAGGACGGACTGGTGTGGCTCAGCGGCTATCTTCCGGCAGCGGACGCGGACGGCTTCAAAAAGGCCGCCGCCGAGGCCCACTGGGCGTGGGCCATGGAGGACCCGGACGCAGACGATGACAAGGTGCCCACCAAGGTGAAGTACAACAAGGTCACCCGTCTGATGATCCCGGTGTTCGACATTCTGGGCACCGTTCCCGGCTATCGGGAGTACGACATTTCCTTCTGGTTTTTGGGGTTCTTCACCCTGTTCTTCGCCATGATCATCGGCGACGCCGGATACGGCTGCCTGTTTCTGCTGGCGGCGCTGGCGCTGACGGTGAAGAATAAGAAGGCTTCCACCGCCGTGCAGCTTCTGTGGGTGTTGTCCATCGCCACCATCATATGGGGTGCGCTGACCGGCACGTGGTTCGGTCTGGAGCAGGCCATGCAGGTGCCTTTCCTGAAACGGCTGGTGATCCCCACCTTTGCCAACTATCCGGCGTACTTCAACGTGTCCACCACCACCCAACAGAACACCATCATGAAGTTCTGCTTCATTCTGGGCACGGTGCAGTTGTCCCTTGCCTGCGTCATGAACATCCGCCGCAAGCTGAAGGAGAAAGACCTCAGCTGGGTGGCTGATCTGGGCTGGCTGGCCGCCATCGACGCGCTGTATTTCGTGGTGCTGTATCTGGTCATCGGTCAGCAGGTAAACCTGATCCCCGTGGCCTGCGTGGTCATTGCGGGCTTCCTGCTGGTGGTGTGCTTCGGCGGTATGGCTCCGGACAAGACCTTTGGTCAGGGACTGAAGGCGGGCCTCGGCAACGCCTTTACGGTGTTCCTGAACACCATCAGCGCCTTCGGCAACATCATGAGCTATATCCGGCTGTTTGCTGTGGGCATGGCGTCTCTGGCCATCGCTCAGAGCTTCAACAACATGGCCTTCGGCTTCAAGGGCCCGCTGGTCATCGCCGCCATCCTGATCCTGCTGATCGGCCACGGGCTGAACATCGTCATGGGCCTGCTGTCCGTGGTGGTGCACGGCGTGCGGCTGAACCTGCTGGAGTTTTCCGGTCAGTTGGGTATGGAGTGGGCCGGTATTGCCTACGATCCCTTTAAAAAACGTGACAAAATCAAGAAATAAACGAATAGGAGATCAATTATGAGTATCGAATTTATTGGTATGGCTTGCGCTCTGGGCCTGTCCGCCATGGGCTCCGCATTCGGTTCCGGCTTTGCCGCTCAGGCTTCTGTGGGCGCATGGAAAAAATGCTACGCCAACGGCAAGCCCGCCCCCTTCATCATGGTGGCCTTCTCCGGCGCACCGCTGACCCAGACTATCTATGGCTTCCTGCTGATGAACTTCATCCGCAGCGCCGTGGAGGGCGGCTGTGACGCGGCGCTGGCCATGTTCACCGGCATCTTCGCGGGCCTTGCCATCGGCCTGTCCGCCTTCTTCCAGGGCAAGGTGGCCGCCGCCTCTGCCGACGCGCTGGGCGAGACCGGAAAGGGTACCGCCAACTACTTCATCGTTATCGGTATTATCGAAACGGTGGCCCTGTTCACGCTGGTGTTCAGCCTTCTGCTGCTGCAATAACCGGCCCGTTACACATCGGATCACAAGAAAAAGGAAATGGCGCTTGCCATTTCCTTTTTTCTTCTAATCACCTATTGACACGGTGGGTAAAATATGTTATCATCGAATCAACCCACAAGATAAGTAGGTAAAATGCCGACCCCACATCATATACATTCAGGAGGAACGCCATGCAGATCTATGCAGATAACGCGGCCACCACCAAAATGAGCCGCACGGCCATCGACGCGATGCTGCCCTATATGGAGACCTATTACGGAAACCCCTCCAGCCTGCACACCATCGGCCAGCAGGCGGCGGCGGCCCTGATGCACGCCCGCGAGACCGTGGCCGCATGTCTCGGCTGTCAGCCCCGTGAGATCACCTTCACCTCCGGCGGCAGCGAGGCCGACAATCAGGCCCTTGTCTCCGCCGCCCGTATCGGTGAGCGGAAGGGCAAGAAGCACATTATCTCCACCGCCTTCGAGCACCACGCGGTACTGCACACCCTGAAAAAGCTGGAAAAAGAGGGCTTTGAGGTACAGCTGCTGGACGTTGGCCCCACCGGCACCGTCACGGCTCAGCAGGTGGCCGACGCCATCCGTGAGGACACCTGCCTTGTCACCATCATGTACGCCAACAACGAGATCGGCTCCGTCCTGCCCATTCCGGAGATCGGCGCGGTGTGCAGGGAAAAGGGCGTGCTGTTCCACACCGACGCGGTGCAGGCGGCAGGCCACCTGCACATTGACGTGAAGGCCCAGAACATCGACATGCTGTCCCTATCCGCCCACAAGTTCCACGGCCCTAAGGGCGTGGGCGTGCTGTACGCCCGTCAGGGCATCCCCCTCACCAACATCATTGAGGGCGGCGCACAGGAGCGAGGCAAGCGGGCTGGTACGGAGAATATCCCCGGCATCATATCCATGGCCGCCGCGCTGAAAGAGGCCTGCGACCACATCGACGAGAACGCCGCCAAGGTCTCCGCCCTGCGGGACAAGCTGATCGCCGGACTTTCTCAAATTCCCCACTCCGCCGTCAACGGTGACACTGTTCACCGCCTGCCCGGCAACGTAAACTTCTGTTTCGAGGGCATCGAGGGTGAGAGCCTGCTGCTCCTGCTGGACGCCAAAGGCATCTGCGCCAGCTCCGGCAGCGCCTGCACCAGCGGTTCGCTGGATCCCAGCCATGTGCTGCTGGCTATCGGCCGTCCCCATGAGGTAGCCCATGGCTCCCTGCGTCTGAGCCTGTGCGAGTGGAACACAGAGGAGGAAGTGGACTATATGCTGCAGGTCATCCCCGAGGTGGTGGCCTATCTGCGGGGCATGTCCCCCGTGTGGAAGGAGCTGCTCTCCGGCAAGCGGCAGTTCATGCTTTAATACAATGTAAGGAGGATCATATCATGGCTCTTTATACCGATATTGTAATGGATCACTTCATGAACCCCCGGAACGTAGGCGAGATCCCCAACGCCGATGGCGTAGGCGAGGTGGGCAACGCCAAATGCGGCGACATCATGAAGATGTACCTGAAGATCAACGATAACATCATTGAGGACGTGAAGTTCGAGACCTTCGGCTGCGGCAGTGCCATCGCCTCCAGCTCCATGGCCACGGAGCTTATCAAGGGCAAGACCATCGACGAGGCGTTGGCCGTCACCAACAAGCAGGTGGTGGACGCGCTGGGCGGACTGCCCGCCCACAAGCTTCATTGCAGCGTGCTGGCGGAGGAGTCCATCAAGTCCGCCGTGAAGGACTACTACGACCGCAACAACATTCCCTATGACAAGAACCAATTCCCCGACTGCGACGACTGCGAAGCCTGCCGCATGGTGTAAGCAATAAAAAATGACCGTCCTGCGGACGGTCATTTTTTTATCCGAAATACTTCTCACAAATGATTTCTCCGGTGTCTTTACAGCTTGGCGTACTCCTCGTCCGTGACCGGCTCGCACCATTCGTTGCTGCAATTCTCGCCGGGCACCTCTACGGCGATGTGGCTGAACCAGCTGTCCTTTTTCGCGCCGTGCCAGTGCTTCACTCCGGCGGGGATCATCACCACGCTGCCCTCATGCAGGCTGACGGCGGGCTTACCAAACTCCTGATACCAGCCCTCACCGGCGGTGCACAGCAGCAGCTGACCGCCGCCCTTGTCCGCGTGATGGATGTGCCAGTTGTTGCGGCAGCCCGGCTCAAAGGTCACGTTGGCGGCAAACAGCCCACCCTTCGGATCGGTCAGCGGATGCAAAAAGGAATCCCCGACAAAATATTGGGCGAAGGCCGTGTTGGCGCTGCCGGTGCCGAACATGTTGGCTCTTTCAAATGCCTCTTTGTTTTCGTACTTCATGACAAAACCTCCTTGACCAAATGACATGACAGCCCGGTCGGTTGACCGGACAGCGCCGATACGGGCGCTGTTCCCCTGTCATCGTTTGCTTCCGTCCTTTCTGCCGCCATCCGCCTTTTTCGCCCACTGCTTGGCAAAGGCGGCCTTTTTCTTGGGGGACATCTTCCCCTTCTGGCCGTCGGTGCGGCGGCCCCGGTGGACGGTGCCCTCCGGCTTGGGCGGACGGCCATCCTTTTTCTTCTTGGGCGGCGGCTGCTGCCGCTCCTCCGGCTTCAGACCGAAGTACTTCTCCCCCTTCACCGGGCGGATGAGACACTCCGGCGTAAAGCCGATGAGATCGGTGCCC
>CAVBAZ010000130.1:0-8667 GCA_963593515.1 Bacteroidaceae bacterium | reverse complement strand
TTTCGCCGAAGCGCTGGCCGCCGAACTGGGCCTTGCCGCCCAGAGGCTGCTGGGTGACCAGAGAGTAGGGGCCGGTGGAACGGGCGTGGATCTTATCATCCACCAGATGGTGCAGCTTCAGGAAGTAAACGTAGCCGACGGTGACCTTGTTGTCGAAGCGCTCACCGGTGCGGCCGTCGTACAGCCAGCTCTTGCCCTCGGGATCAAGGCCGGCCAGCTCCAGCGCCTCGGTAATGTCCTTATCGGTAGCGCCGTCGAAGATGGGGGTAGCCACTTTCCAGCCAAGGGTCTTGGCGGCGTAGCCCAGATGAACCTCCAGCACCTGACCGATGTTCATACGGGAGGGAACGCCCAGGGGGTTCAGCACGATATCCAGCGGGGTGCCGTCGGGCAGGAAGGGCATATCCTCCTGGGGCAGCACGCGGGACACAACGCCCTTGTTGCCGTGACGGCCGGCCATCTTATCGCCGGGCTGGATCTTACGGCGCTGGGCGATATAGACGCGGACGACTTCGTTCACGCCCGGCCCCAGCTCGTCGCCGTTTTCACGGGTAAATACCTTGGTATCGATGACGATGCCGCTCTCGCCGTGAGGCACCTTCAGGGAGGTGTCGCGGACTTCGCGGGCCTTCTCGCCGAAGATGGCACGCAGCAGGCGCTCCTCGGCGGTCAGGTCGGTCTCGCCCTTGGGGGTGACCTTACCCACCAGAATGTCGCCGGCATGGACCTCCGCGCCCACGCGGATGATGCCGCGCTCGTCCAGATCCTTCAGCGCATCCTCGCCCACGTTGGAGATATCGCGGGTGATCTCTTCCGGCCCCAGCTTGGTGTCGCGGGCGTCGATCTCATACTCTTCAATGTGGATGGAGGTGTAGACATCCTCCTTCACCAGCCGCTCGTTCAGCAGCACGGCGTCCTCGTAGTTATAGCCTTCCCAAGTCATGAAGCCCACGAGGATGTTGCGGCCCAGCGCGATCTCGCCCTGCTCGGTGGCGGGGCCGTCAGCCAGCACGCTGGGATCGTCGCCGCCGTGGACACGCTCGCCCACAGAGACGATGGGCTTCTGGTTGATGCAGGTGCCGTGGTTGGAGCGCAGGAACTTGATCAGCTTATAGTCCTTGGTCTCGCCGCTGTCGTACTTGACGGAGACATTGGTGGCGTCCACCTTGGTGACGACGCCGTCGCCCTCGGCCAGCACGGCCACCTCGGAGTCCAGGCAGATCTTGTGCTCCATACCTGTGCCCACGATGGGGGCCTCCGGCTTCAGCAGGGGCACGGCCTGACGCTGCATGTTGGCGCCCATCAGGGCGCGGTTGGCGTCGTCGTTGGGCAGGAAGGGGATCATGGCGGTAGCGATGGACACCATCATACGGGGGCTCACGTCGATGAAGTCCACGTTGGTGCGATCCACCTCCACGATCTCGTCGCGGTGGCGGCAGGTAATACGGCGGTTGGTAAGGCAGCCATTCTCGTCCACAGGCTCGGCAGCCTGACCGACGATATACTGATCCTCCACGTCGGCGGTCATATAGGTGATGTCGTTGGAGACCTTGCCTGTCTCGTGATCCACGGCGCGGAAGGGGGCCTCGATAAAGCCGTACTCGTTGACGCGGGCGTAGGTGGCCAGATAGGAGATCAGGCCGATGTTGGGGCCTTCAGGCGTCTCGATGGGGCACATACGGCCATAGTGGGAGTAGTGCACGTCTCGGACTTCCATGTTGGCGCGCTCGCGGCTCAGACCGCCGGGGCCCAGCGCGGACAGACGGCGCTTGTGGGTCAGCTCGGCCAGCGGGTTGGTTTGATCCATGAACTGGCTCAGAGGGCTGGAGCCGAAGAACTCCTTGATGGCGGCGGTAACGGGCCGGATGTTGATCAGGCTCTGGGGGGTGACGATATCCAGATCCTGAATGGTCATGCGCTCGCGGATGACGCGCTCCATACGGCTGAAGCCAATGCGGAACTGGTTCTGCAGCAGCTCGCCCACGCAGCGCAGGCGGCGGTTGCCCAGATGGTCGATATCGTCACGGGTGACAAGGCCGTAGGCCAGCGCGTTCATGTAGTTGATGGACGCAAAGATATCGTCGATGATGATGTGCTTGGGCACCAGCTGATCGGCGTGCAGCTTGCACTGCTCGATCAGCTCCTCACCCTGATACTGGCCCAGCAGCTCCTGCAGCACGTCGAAGCGGACGCGCTCCTTGATGCCGCACTCCTTGCGGGGATCGAAGTCCACATAGTGGGACATATCGCACATGCCGTTGCTGGTGATCTTCAGGATCTTGCCGGTATCCAGCGTGACGACGATCTCCTTCACGCCCACGGTATCCAGCAGCGTGCAGTCGTCGGCGGTCAGCACACGGCCTTCCTCGAACAGCAGCTCGCCGGTGGCGGGATCGGCCACAGGCTCATGCAGCATCTGACCCTTGGCGCGGATCCAGAAGGTCAGCTTCTTGTTGAACTTATAGCGGCCCACGGTGCTCAGGTCATAGCGCCGGGGATCGAAGAACAGGTTCTGGATCAGGGTCTGGGCGGAGTCCACCGTGGGAGGCTCACCGGGACGCAGCTTGCGGTAGATCTCCAGCAGGGCATCCTCGTAGGTCTTGCAGGTATCCTTCTCCAGCGTCATTATGATGCGCTCGTCGTCGCCGAAGTGCTCGATGATCTCGGCGTCGGTCTTGAGACCCAGCGCACGGATCAGGCAGGTGATGGGCAGCTTGCGGTTCTTGTCGATACGGACCCAGAACACCTCGCTGGTGTCGGTCTCATACTCCAGCCAGGCGCCGCGGTAGGGGATCACGGTGCTGGTCAGCAGCGGCAGGTCGGTCTTGAGGTCGATCTCCTTGCCGTAGTAGATGCCGGGGGAACGGACGATCTGGCTGACCACCACACGCTCGGCGCCGTTGATGACGAAGGTGCCGGAGTGGGTCATCAAGGGGAAGTCGCCCATGAAGATCTCCTGCTCCTTGATCTCGCCGGTCTCCTTGTTGTGCAGGCGCACCCGCACCTTCATGGGAGCGGCATACGTGGCGTCACGGGCCTTGCACTCCTCCACGTCGTACTTGGGCTTCTCGTCCATGGTATAGTCGATGAAGCTCAACTCCAGATTCCCCGCATAGTCCGAGATCACGTCCACATCGGAAAACACTTCCCGCAGGCCGGTCTCCAGGAACCATTTGTAGGAATCCTTCTGGATCTCCAGCAGGTTGGGCATTGCCACCACTTCTTCGTGGCGGGCAAAGTTCTTGCGCACTGTCTTGCCGTAATACTTGTCCTTGGCCATGTCATCACGCCTTTCTGTTTGTTGTGCCGCCTCCGCCGCTGCCGCCGTTCCCACCGGCGACGGGCCTTGGCCGCTGTATTTTCAAATTTTCTGAACGGTATTGGTACCGCCGTTTTGATACACGCGGGCTTGTTGGCATTTTTGCCGAAAACCACTTGTTTTTCCCTCTTGGCGGTGGTATACTGAGCATGTAAAAGGGGATATGTCCCCATCATCTCAATATAAGCGTCTTAGTTTACCATATTTTTGATGGCATGTCAAGATGAAGTACGGGCAGCGGCAAAATATTTTGCCGCTGCCCGTTTGTATTTTGTGCACTGTATTTCAGCTGCCCTTCCGCTCCAGCAGTACCACCGTCTCCACATGTGCCGTTCGGGGGAACAGGTCAACCGCCGCCGCGCGGACGGCGGTATAACCGTGCTCCGCGAAGCGCTTCACATCCCGGCCCAAGGTGGCCGGGTCGCAGGAAACGTAAACGATGCGCTTGGGCGACATGGCGGCCGCCGCGTCCACCACCTCCGGGGCAAGGCCCTTACGGGGCGGATCGACGCAGATCACATCGGGCCGCAGGCCGCGGCGGGCCAGCTCCGCCGCCGTCTCCCTGGCGTCGCCGCAGAAGAACTCCACATTGTCCACGTCGTTGGCTTTCACGTTCTGCCATGCGTCGTCGATGGCTTCCGGCACGATCTCCGCGCCGATGGCCTGCTTGCAGTGCAGGGCCATACACAGGGTGATGGTGCCCGCGCCGCAATAGAGGTCCAGCACCGTCTCCTCTCCCGTCAGGGCAGCGAACTCCACCGCCTTGCGGTACAGCACCTCCGCCTGCGCCCGGTTCACCTGATAGAAGGACGGCACGCTGAGCCGGAAGGTCAGGCCCCACAGGGTATCCCGCAGGGTATCCTCTCCCCACAGGGTGCGGTAGCTGTCGCCCAGGATCACATTGCCCTTTTTGCGGTTCACGCCCCACACGACGCCCACCGCATTGGGGACGGCCTGACGCAGCAGCGTCACCAGCTCCGGCTCATGGGGCGCACGCTCGCCGTTGCCCAGCAGACAGATCAGACTCTCCCCCGCCCCGTTGGTGCGGACGTACAGGTGCCGCAGCAGGCCCCGGCCCGTTTTCTCGTCATAGCAGGGCACCCGGAACTGCCGGATGTACTGCCGCACCGCCCGCGCCGCCGCATCGGCTTCCGATCGTTGGATCAGGCACTGCTCCACGCCGATGACCTCATGGCTGCGGGCGCGGTAGAACCCCACCGTGCCGTTGGGAGCCACAGGGTACTGGCTCTTATTGCGGTAATGGGCCGTGTCCGCCGCGCCCAGAATTTCCTCCACCTGTACATCGCTGCCGCCGAGACGGGACAGGGCGTCCTGCACACGCTGCCGCTTGGCGGACAGCTCCTCGGCGTAGTCCATATGCCGGAAGTCGCAGCCGCCGCACTTGCCGTAGTAGGGGCAGTCCGGCTCCTGCCGGTGCTCGGAGGGCGTATGGATGGCGGTCACCTTGCCGAAGGCGGCGTGCTTCAGCACCTTCATGATAAGGATGTCGCAGTCCTCGCCCCGGATGGCACGGTGGACGAACACCACCTGCCCGTTGACGCGGGCGATACCCAGCCCCTCGGAGGAATAGCCCTCGATGACCGCCCGGACAGTCTGATTTTTTTGCAGCGTTTCCATGTGACCTCTTTCTCAAAAATAGGGGAAGCCACTGGCTTCCCCTATTTTCATGTTGCGTTAAAACTCGAACTTCTCCGTGATCTTGCGGATGGCCTCCGCCATTGCGCCAAGGGTCTTGTTGTCCCGGCCCTTGCTGCGGCGTACCAGCGCCTGCAAAGCGTCCATGGCCTGCAGCAGCTTCTGATAGACCACACCGGCCCGGCTGCCCTGACCGTCGAAGGCGGTCTTCTTGCGCTCCGGCAGGAAGCCCTTGGCCAGCTGGGTGCAGGTGATAAGATCGTACTCCTCCGTATACTGGGGCGCGTGGGCGTTGAAGCCCATGGCGCTGACCGTCTCGGCAAACAGGGGCGCCACCTCCCGGTCACCGTGGACGATAAACACATGCTGGGGCTTGGGCTCTTTGAAGTGAGAGATCCAGTCCAGCAGATGATCCCGGTCGGCGTGGGAACTGAGGCCCTGGAAATTGACGATCTTGGCCCGGACGGCCACATCCTCGCCAAACAGCTTCACGCTGGCGGCGCCATCCAGCAGGGTACGGCCCAGCGTACCGGGGGACTGGAAGCCCACGAACACCACGGCGCTGTCGGCACGCCACAGGTTATACTTCAGATGGTGGCGGATACGGCCCGCGTCGCACATACCGCTGGCGGAGATGATGACCTTGGGGGTATGATCCATGTTCAGCAGCTTGGACTCCTCTACCGACTCCGTCAGGTGCAGGCCGGGGAAGTTGAACATATGGGTGCCGTCCTGCACCAGCGCCAGCGCTTCCTCGTCCAGATAGCCCCGCAGGTCGCCACAGAAAATGCTGGTGGCGGACTTGGCCAGCGGCGAGTCCACATACACCGGGAAGTCCTGCACGGAGGTCACCAGATGACGATCCTTGATCTCCCGGATGAAGTACAGCAGCTCCTGGGTGCGGCCCACAGCGAAGGAGGGGATCACCACATTGCCGCCCTTACCCAGCGTCTCGTCAATGATCTGGGCCAGATCGTCGGTATAGCTCCACACCTCGGTGTGGTTGCGGTTGCCGTAGGTGCTCTCCATCACCACATAGTCCGCGCCGCCGAAGAACTGGGGATCCCGGATAATGGGCTGATCCACATTGCCGATATCGCCGGAGAACACGATGTTCCGCTTCTCGCCGCCCTCGGTCAGCTCCATGAGGATAGAGGCGCTGCCCAGCAGGTGGCCCGCGTCGATGAAGGTGGCCTTCACGCCCTCGCACACGTCGATGGTCTGGTTATATTCGCAGGTCTGCAAAAATTCCGGCACACGCATGGCGTCCGCCACGGTGTACAGCGGCTCCACATCGGGACGGCCCGCACGCTGGTTCTTGCGGTTCTGGTACTCGGCATCGCTCTCCTGAATGTGGGCGGAGTCCGCCAGCATGATATTCAGCAGATTGGCCGTCAGCCGGGTGGTGATGATCTTCCCCTGAAAGCCGTTCTTGATCAGCATGGGGATACGGCCGGAGTGGTCGATATGGGCATGGGTCACCAGCACCGCGTCGATGCTGCCGGGATGGAAGGGCAGCGTGGCGTTGTCCACCTCGTCCCGTCCCTGCTGCAGGCCACAGTCGATCAGAATATGCTTTCCGTTTACCTCCAGACAATGGCAGCTGCCGGTGACGCACTGGTCAGCGCCGAAAAAGCTCAGCTTCATGGCGTTCATCCTTTCCAAAAAGTTCACAGTTTCGTTCCACATTTCTGTTATGATAGGTTTATAGTATTGTACCACTCTTTTCCGCCGTAGGCAAGCCGGAACTTGCCATAGCCTATGGTTCGTCAAATTTCCTTTGCATATACGGGATAGATATGGTATACTGATATTTGTATCATTATGCGATATACCAATTCTTTTCACAGAAAGGATCAAAATACATGGGACTGATCACCAAAATTTTCGGAACCTATTCCGAGCGTGAGCTGAAATCCATCTGGCCCATCGTCCATAAGATCGAGGGCATGGAGGAGGAATACAAGGCGCTGACCGATGCCCAGCTGCAGGCCAAGACGCCGGAGTTCAAGGAGCGTCTTGCCAACGGTGAAACGCTGGACGACATTCTGCCAGAGGCCTTTGCCACCGTCCGCGAGGCGGCGGATCGCGTGCTGGGTCTGCGTCCCTATCCGGTACAGCTGGTGGGCGGCATCGTGCTGCATCAGGGCCGCATCGCCGAGATGAAGACCGGTGAAGGCAAGACGCTGGTGGCCACGCTGCCCGCCTACCTGAACGCGCTGACCGGCAAGGGCGTCCACATCGTCACCGTCAACGACTACCTTGCCAAGCGCGACAGCGAGTGGATGGGCAAGGTACACCGCTTCCTCGGTCTGACCGTGGGCCTTATTATCCACGACCTCAGCAAGGAGGAACGGCAGAAGGCCTATCAGGCCGACATCACCTACGGCACCAACAACGAGATGGGCTTCGACTACCTGCGTGACAACATGGCCATCTACGCCAGCGAGCAGGTGCAGCGGGGCCATAGCTTCGCCATCGTGGACGAGGTGGACTCCATCCTGATCGATGAAGCCCGCACCCCCCTTATCATCTCCGGTCAGGGCGACAAGTCCACCCAGCTGTACGACATGGCCGACGCCTTCGTCCGCCGTCTGAAGCGCTTCACCATCGTGGAGACCGATGCCAAGGAGGAAGAGGATCCCAACATCGATGCCGACTACATCGTGGACGAAAAGGCCAAGACCGCCACGCTGACCGCCCGCGGTATCGCCAAGGCCGAGGAGTTCTTCCATCTGGACAATCTGGGCGATCCGGAAAACAGCACCATCTCCCACCACATCAATCAGGCCATCAAGGCCTACGGCACCATGAAGCGTGACGTGGACTATGTGGTGAAGGACGGCGAGATCATCATTGTGGACGAGTTCACGGGCCGTCTGATGTATGGCCGCCGGTACAGCGAGGGTCTGCATCAGGCCATCGAGGCCAAGGAAAAGGTGCAGGTGCAGCGTGAGAGCAAGACGCTGGCCACCATCACCTTCCAAAACTACTTCCGCATGTATAACAAGCTGTCCGGTATGACCGGTACGGCCCTGACGGAGGAAGAGGAATTTGCCACCATCTACAAGCTGGATATCGTGGAGATCCCCACCAACCGTCCCATCGCCCGTATCGACTATGAGGACAGCGTTTATAAGACCGAGAATGGCAAGTACCGCGCCGTCATCAAGCAGGTGAAGGAGTGCCACGCCAAGGGCCAGCCTGTGCTGGTGGGTACGGTCTCCATCGAAAAGAACGAGCTGCTGGGCCACCTGCTCCAGCGCGAGGGCATCCAGTGCAACCTGCTGAACGCCAAGAATCACGAGCGCGAGGCCGAGATCGTGGCTCAGGCCGGTAAGTTCGGCGCCGTCACCGTGGCCACCAACATGGCCGGTCGTGGTACGGATATCATGCTGGGCGGCAACGCCGAGTATCTGGCCAAGAACGACCTGCGCAAGGCCGGTCTCACCGACGAGCTGATCGCCGAAGCCACCGGCTACGCCGAGACTGATAATCAGGAGATTTTGGATGCCCGCAAGCTGTTTGCCGAGCGGCTCCAGAAGCACAAGGAGGAAATCGCCGGTGAGGCCGATCGTGTCCGTCAGGCCGGCGGTCTGTTCATCATCGGCACCGAGCGGCACGACTCCCGCCGTATCGACAACCAGCTGCGCGGCCGTGCCGGCCGTCAGGGAGACCCCGGTGAGAGCCGC
>CAVBAZ010000129.1:0-4245 GCA_963593515.1 Bacteroidaceae bacterium | reverse complement strand
CCGGTATCCCCGTGGCCTATACCACCGGAAAGAAAGAATTTCTGGACGCCTTTCTGGCCCGGAAGCCAGACCCCAAGTATGTAGGCAGACCCATCGCCATCGACGTGTACATGCACCGCGACTGGGATTCCTACATCGAGTACGGTCTGAACACCACCGATCCCAGAAAGGAAATGTATTGATCCCCTGTATATCCCCCGAAAAGGGATAGAGATATGGTAGAGAATCCAGCGAATTAAGAGAAAAGAGGTGTCAAATGTGGTTAGAGTAACCATCAATGAAAACCTTTGTAAGGGTTGCGGTCTGTGCGTCAGAGCTTGCCCGAAGGGTATCATTGAACTGTCCAAGGCAAAGATCAACGCGAAGGGCTATCACCCTGCGGAAGTCACCAACATGGAAGCATGCGTGGGCTGCACTTCCTGCGCTCGCACCTGTCCTGATGTGGTAATCCGTATCGAAAAAGACTAAGGAGGAAAAAACATGGCTTTGACTCTTATGAAGGGTAGCGAAGCTATTGCGGAGGCCGCTATTCGCGCCGGCGCCCGTTATTTCTTCGGTTACCCCATCACTCCGCAAACGGAGATCCCTGAATACATGTCCGCCCGTATGCCCGAGGTCGACGGCTGCTTCCTGCAGGCCGAGTCCGAGGTGGCGGCCATCAACATGGTGTACGGCGCTGCCGGTACCGGCGCCCGTGTCATCACTTCTTCTTCCAGCCCCGGCGTCTCCCTGAAGCAGGAAGGTATTTCCTACTGCGCAGGCGCCATGGTTCCCGCTGTCATCATCAACGTGATGCGCGGCGGCCCCGGTCTGGGCAATATCCAGGCTTCCCAGGGCGACTATTTCCAGGGCGTCAAGGGCGGCGGCAACGGTGACTATCACCTGCTGACCTTCGCTCCCGCTTCCGTGCAGGAGGCCATCGACCTGATGATGATCGCCTATGACAAGGCCGAGAAGTATCGTATCCCCGTGCTGTTCCTGGCGGACGGCATCATCGCTCAGATGATGGAGCCCGTGGAGCTGCCCGAGATGGTGGACTACAAGGTGGATCCCGAAAAGAAGCCTTGGGCCTGCACCGGCTGGAAGCCCGGCGACGATCCCGCAAAGCGCGGTATCATCAACTCCATCTACATCGACACCGAGAGTCTGGCCGTCCACAACGACGAGCTGCAGGCTATGTATAAGGAAGTCGTTGCCAACGAGCAGCAGTGGGAAGAGTTCAACTGCGAAAACGCTGATTACATCATCACCGCGTTCGGCACCGTGGCCCGTATCGCCAAGAGCGCCATCACCGAGCTGAAGGAGCAGGGCATCAATGTGGGTCTGCTGCGTCCCATCACCGTGTGGCCCTTCCCCTATGACGCCGTCAGCAAGGTCGTCAACCAGCCCTCCGTCAAGGCAGTTCTGGACGTTGAGCTGAACGAAGGCCAGATGCTGGAGGATGTCAAGTTGGCCATCAACGGCACCAAGGAAGTCGATTTCTTCGGTCACTGCGGCAGCCAGATGCCCACCACCGCCGAGATCGTCACCAAGATTCTCAGCATGAAGGAGGGTAAATAAGATGGCTGTTCTGTTTGAAAAGACCAAGTATCTGACCGACAAGCAGTTCCATTACTGCCCCGGCTGCAACCACGGTATCATCCACCGTCTGGTGGCCGAGGTCATCGACGAACTGAGCGATGAGCTGAACCTTGACGGCAAGGTCGTCGGCGTGGCTCCCGTTGGCTGCTCCGTGTTTGCTTACGATTATTTTAACTGCGATATGTACGAGGCTGCCCATGGCCGCGCTCCCGCTGTCGCTACCGGTATCAAGCGTTCCGCCAAGGATCGTCTGGTCTTCACCTATCAGGGCGACGGCGACCTGGCCTCCATCGGTACCGCTGAGATCGTTCACGCTGCCCACCGCGGCGAGAAGATCTGCACCATCTTCGTCAACAATGCCATCTATGGTATGACCGGCGGCCAGATGGCTCCCACCACCCTGATCGGCCAGAAGGCCACCACCTGCCCCGCTGGCCGCAGCGAGGAGTGGAGCGGTCTGCCCATCAAGATGAGCGAGATGCTGTCCGCTGTTCCCAGCTCTTACTATATTGAGCGCGTGGCCGTCAACACCACCGCCAATATCGTTAAGGCAAAGAAGGCCATCAAGAAGGCCTTCAAGTATCAGATGGAAGGCAAGGGCTTCTGCATGATCGAAGTCCTGTCCACCTGCCCCACCAACTGGGGTATGTCTCCTGTTGAGGCTATGAAGTGGCTGGAAGAGAACATGATCCCTTACTATCCTCTGGGCGTTTACAAAGACAAGGGGGCCGAATAACATGGAAAAAACTTTCATTTTTGCCGGTTTCGGCGGTCAGGGCATGCTCCTGATCGGTAAGTTCATGGCTATGTCCTGCATGCTGGACGGCAAGCACGTCTCCTGGCTGCCTTCTTACGGCCCTGAGATGCGCGGCGGCACGGCCAACTGCTCCGTCATCGTTTCCGATGAGCCCGTTGCTTCTCCTCTGGTGGACATGGCCGACGTGATCGTCGCCATGAACCGTCCTTCTCTGGATAAGTTTGAAGATCATGTCAAGCCCGGCGGCGTGCTGGTCATCAACTCCAGCATCATCGACCGCAAGGCCGTTCGTGATGACATTACCGTCGTGTACTGCGACGCTAACGGCATCGCCGAGCAGGTCGGCAACCCCAAGGGCGCCAACGTGGCGATCCTGGGTGCCGTCATGGCCAAGGCTGATGTCACCTCCCTCGACAGCATGATGGAAGCCATCCGCATCGAGCTGGGTGAGAAGAAGGCCCGTTTCCTGGAGGGCAACAAGAAGGCCCTGCAGGCCGGTATGGACGCCTGCAAGTAAGCGGCATCCCCCTTCCCCATCAGGAATATTGATGATCGCGTCCGGCGCTGGTATCAGCGCCGGACGCTTTTTCTTTGCTTACCGGAGTATGTCAATGGCCGTCGAATTTCACAAATCACCTCAGCGCTCTTTTGCTTTCGTTTACTAATTTGAAAAAGAACTAAAAATCAGTTTCATATTTAGAAACTTTTTATTGACGAATGGTGGAATGTTTGGTATGATAGAGACGCCATCGAAGGGAGGTCGTTGATGATGGGTTCATTCTCCAATTTTGTCGGACACCGCATTAAAAAGTACCGCAAGAGCCGTGGTTACACCATAGAGCAGTTCTCCGCCATGATAAACAAGAGCAAGGCTACGCTGTCCAAATATGAAAACGGCGCCATCACCATCGACATCGAGACGCTGTACGAGATCTCTCAGGCGCTGGATATCGACCTGAAATATTTCGTGGACTACCAGCCGCCCTCCTTCCGCAATGAACCGGCGCTGCATAAAAATGTCTATTTCAACCAGTCGTTGGCCTACATGTATTACTACGACGGGCGCATCCGCCAGATGGTGCGTTCCCTGCTGCGGTTCTCTCCCGCGCCAAACGGCACCGCGGTGGAGGTAACGCTGTATCTGGGCGTGGCGTCCTTTGACGATCCCGACCGCTGCCAGCACCTGTTCACCGGCGAGATGAAGTCCTACGACACCATCACCCACATGGTGCTGAACAACCAGATCAACGAGGCGGAGAAAATGTATATCTGCATGCTGAATCCCATGCAGAACCGCACGCCCGCCATCGGCCTGCTGTCCGGCATCGGCAGCACCCCGTTCTTTGCCCCTATCGCCCTGAAGACCCTGATCTCCAACGAGCCGCTGGAGGAGAGCGAGCGTCTGCTCAGCAGCATCAAGCTGGACAAGGACGACTATCACCTGCTGCGCTACTATAACATGATGGTCATTAACCGTCCCGCCAGTCTCTTTTTACAGTAAAATTTTCTATAAAAACCGCCTGTTCCGGTATGGAACAGGCGGTTTTTTCAAACATGCGCTTCGATAAATAGCTCAAGGGACGGGATGCTTTCCGCTTTCCAGTAGCGGCTGCAATCTGCCGCACGATCCAGAAGTCGCTTATTATACAGCTCCCGCCGCAGCGTGGCCGAATCGTGAAAGCGCGTCCACTCGTCCAGCAGATCGTTGATCTCCGGCTCCGTATACTGCCGGCCGGCTTCGATCTTCCCGGCCAGATACCAAAGGGCCATCAGCTTTTTCTTGTGCTTTGCCGGCAGGGCGGTCAAACGCCCCTCCTGATCCATAAATGGCATCAGATCTGATAAATCATGCTTCATGTCTATAATCCGCCTTTCTGCGAAAGGCACCGACGGGGTTATGAAACCCG
>CAVBAZ010000128.1:0-8784 GCA_963593515.1 Bacteroidaceae bacterium | reverse complement strand
CCCAGATGGGTCGTGCCGCCGGTATGCATCTGGTGATCGCCACCCAGCGTCCCTCCTCGGATGTCATTACCGGTCTGATGAAGGCCAATATCCCCAGCCGTATCGCTTTCGCCGTGGCATCGTCGCTGGAATCCCGCATCATTCTGGATACCACCGGTGCGGAAAAGCTGGTGGGCAAAGGCGATATGCTCTACTTCCCGCTGGGCAACCAGAAGCCCACCCGTGTGCAGGGCTGCTTCATCACTCCGGAAGAGATCGAGCGCGTGGTGAACTTCGTCAAGGAGAGCGGCACCGCCGACTATTCCGACGAGGTCATGGAGAAGATCGAGGAGGTCATGAAGCAGAGCGACAAGGGCAGCGGAAAATCCTCCGGCGGCAGCGCACCCGCCGCCGACGAGGGCGAGGGCTGCGACGAGCTGCTGGGCGCGGCCGTGGAGGTCATTCTGGAAACAGGACAGGCCAGCGTGTCCATGCTGCAGCGGCGCTTGAAGCTGGGCTATTCCCGCGCCGCCCGTCTGGTGGATCAGATGGAGGAGCGCGGTATCGTAGGCCCCTTCGAGGGCAGCAAGCCCCGGCAGCTGCTAATCACCAAAGAGCAGTGGCAGGAGCTGAAAATGAAGGGCAGCTTCAACGCCTCCCAGCCGGAGCCGGAAAGCCATCCCGATCCCTATGGCAGCATCAGCGACGTGTTCAACAGCCACGATGCGTTAGATTAAAAAAATGTGCACCCCAGATGGGGTGCACATTTTTTGATCAGTGAAAAGATAAAAATGAAGAGTGAAGAGTTGCGGTATGCCGCTTCGCGACATGATTTTAAATAAAAAACTTCCGGTGCAGGGACTGGCGCAGGGGCTTGCAGCCGGCCACCACCAGCAGCATGCCGCCCAGAATGATTCCGGCGGTCAGCGGGTACAGCGACCAGAAAAAGGTCTCGTGCAGCTGGAAGGTCAGGTTGATGAGAAACTCGATCAGCACCGCGATGCCGCCGGAGAGGATCAGTCCGCCGCCTACCACATACAGGTGGCCGCCCGGCAGATACCGCAGCAGCGTTACCATGGCCGTCACCAGAAGGCCGATGGCCCCGGTGACAGGGAAGGCGAAGGACAGGAACCAGTGTCCACCGGTGGCGAAGTCGATATACAGCAGGTAGAGGCCGATGGCCACGAAGTCGATGGGGACGAAGATCACCGGATTGGGGCGGCGGAACCACAGCGGCAGCGCCACAAGGATATACAGCAGCGCCACGCCGCCGGAGGCGTACCCCGACCAGACGATGGAGCCGTTGATCCGCCAGTCACACAGGATGAACAGGATGGCGGGCAGCAGCGCCAGCACCGTCAGGATGAACAGCACGCCGGAGCGGCTGACCTCCTCATTGCGGGGCCGGGGATCGGGTGGATAGGGCGGCTCGCCCTGGGGCTGCGGCAGATCGGGATGAAACACGCGGGTGCCGCACAGGGGACAGACCTTTTCGCTGTCCGCCAGCTTCACGCCGCACTTGACACAATACATGATAGGCTCCTTTCCCGCGCCTTGTCAGCGCTGATTGCTCTCCACCGTGACGCTCAGGCCCAGACGGTGGAGCACCTGATAGAACCGCAGCTCCAGCTCCGGCTCGCGGATGCTGCGGATGCAGTTGATATACACCGTGTCGTTCCATGTCAGAACGCCGCAGTCATGGGGCGCCTTGGCCTGCACGCCGATGATGAAATCCATCCGGGCCACATAGGGGGCCATGACCTCCGGCAGACGCACCACGCCCAGATTGGACAGGCACAGGCAGGATTTGCACTCGCCCACCGTGTCGAACACGGCCTTCATGGCCAGATTCTTGATGAACAGCGGCATGACCCGCAGAACGGGCGACTTCTCGCTGGCCACGTTGGCGGCGAACTTGGCTCGCATGGTCTGGGGATTGTTCTCCAGACCCATCCGGTGGTGGACGGCGGCGCAGATCTCCTCGAAGGTGTAGTCGCCCATGCGGGGATCGATCTCCGGCGTGATATAGGAGGCAAAGTTCCGCAGCGTGCGGCTGGGGAACAGGTTCCGCAGATTCACCGGCAGCAGCACCTTCACCGGCTTGCGCAGCCGCCGCTGGGGCACCTTTTCCGCCTGAAGCTGGGCAATGGCCTGCATCATGGCGGCGCACAGCAGCTCTGTCACCGACACGCCATAGCGCTTGGCGCAGGCCTTCAGCTCTGGCGCGGGCACCATCAGCGTGACCAGATTCTTGAAGCCGTCCTTCTCCGGCGTGCCGGAGAGGTGCCACGCGGTGGACTCTTTGCGGCTGGCCTTTACGTCACCGGCATAGCGCAGGAAGCTGTCCTCCAGCTCCTCGTCGCTGGGCTCCTCTAACCGCCCCAGCACGCCGTCCGTGGCAGGGACGGTCAGACCGTATTTCTGGCTGAGGTATTCCGCCAGCAGCGTCTTGACGAAGATCAGCGCGCCGGTGCCGTCGGTCAGGGCGTGGAAAAATTCCACCGCAAACCGGTTATGATACACCAGTACCCGGAAAGCGCACTGGCGCACCTGATGGAAGGGCGCATGGGCCAGCGGACAGCTTTTTTCCTCCTGAATGGCAGGGGCCTTGGGGATCTGCTCCAGATAGTACCAGAACACGCCCCGCCGCAGCCGCACGGCGATGGAGGGGAAGCGCCGGGCCGTCACGTCCAGTGCGCTGCGCAGCACGGCTACATCCACCGGCTCGGTCAGCGTGGCGGAGATGCGGAAGAAGTTGTTCCAATTGCGTCGCTTGGCGGCGGGATAGATCTTGGCGGCGTTATCCAGCTTCATCCACCGCAGGCTGCGGGCGGGGGACAGCACCTGATCCATAAAGCGGTTGATGGTCTCGAAGTCCTGCGGCATATTCTCGTTGAGGCAGTACAGCACATAGGCGTGCCACCGCTCCGGGGCCACGATCATTTTGCTGCGGCAGCCGCTTTCCAGCAGCTTTTCATGCAGCATCCGGGTATCGTCCAGCATCACCTCGTCGCCGCCTACGAACAGCAGGGAGGGCGGCAGCCCCGTCAGGTCGCCGAACAGCGGCGAGCAGAACGGGTCGGTGGGATCGTCGGTATAGCACTTGGCGTAAAATTGCAGCAGCTCCGGCGTCATGGAGGGGTCGATCTCCCGGTGCTCCTCATAGGATTTGCCGCTGCCGGTAAGGTCTGTCCACGGGGAAATGCCGATCAGGCCGCAGGGCAGGGGAAGCCCCAGCTCCTTCAGCTTCAGGCACAGGGCGTAGATTAGTCCGCCGCCGGCGCTCTCGCCGCACAGCAGGATCTGGTGGGCGGCGTAGCCCTTGCCCAGCAGGTACTGATAGGCCTCCAGTGCGTCCTCCAGCGCCGCGGGATAGCGGTTCTCCGGCGCCAGCCGATAGGCGGCGCAGAAGGTACGCACGCCGCACTCCGACGCCAGCGTGGCGGCAAAGCCCTTGGCATACTCAAGGCTTCCGCAGGTGTAGCCGCCGCCGTGGAGGTACAGCACCACGCCACCCCGGCGCTCGTCACGGGGCATGATCCACGCACCCTGAAAGCGGCCAAAGTTGTGCTCTTTGACCAGCACCTCCCGCTTGTGCAGGGCTGTCATCAACTCGCCCAGCTTATCCTGTCCCTTGCGGGTCACCTCAAGGGAGCAGTTGGCCACAAAGGGCTTGAAGAAATTCAGTTGTGACCGGACAAGCTTGGCGTGCAGTTCCATGAAAGACCGTTCCTTTACCGAAAGAATTGTACCATACTATTATAGCATTTGCCGCAGGCGTTGTAAATACACCTCCGTTATTGCAGACCGGGGACGCGCTTGCGCAGCAGCGGGCAAAGCAGCGCCGTCACCGCGATCTTAATGGCGTCGCCGGGTAGAAAGGGGAGCATCCCCGCCCACAGCAGGGCGGATACGCTCATGCACTTGCCCATATAGCCGTTGAGGATCAGCGCCATATAGGGGATGCCCACGGCGTACAGCGCCGCAAGACCCGCCAGACACGCCAGCGCCAGACGCAGCGGAGAGGTGCTGCGGCGGCTGATGACACCGATGATGGCAGCGGCGGGGATCAGCCCCAGCAGAAAGCCGAAAGTGGGCTGCAGCACATAGCCGAAGCCACCGCCGGCGGTGAAGATGGGCAGGCCGATCAGGCCAAGCGCCACATACACGCCCTGGCTCAGCGCGCCGCAGCCCGGCCCCAGCAGAGCGCCCGCCATAGCGGTGAACAGAAATTGCAGCGTAATGGACGAAACGCCCAACGGGATGCGCAAAAACGCGCCCACAGCCGTTAATACGGCCAACAGCGCGGTATAGACCAGCTTTCGTGCAGACATGGCGGCCTCCTGAAATGGAAAAGATTGGAGACATGATACCCCGCTGACAGTGGTGCTGTCAAGCCGCTTGATGATTTTTTTACTTTACGGATGGGGGAAAAAGTGGTAATATGGGCCACGAACGAGAGGAGGCGACAGCCATGGAGCAGCCGAAGGTCTACCGCTATGACACGGTGGATTCCACCAATACCGTATGCAAGACGCTGGCACAGGAGGGTGCACCGGACGGCACCGCCGTCATCGCGGCGCGGCAGACGGCGGGTCGGGGCCGCATGGGCCGGGGCTTCGAGTCGCCGGAGGGTCTGGGACTGTACCTCTCCATGCTGTGGCGGCCTGTGGCGTCTCCGGAGGGCCTGCTGCCCCTGACGGCTATGGCCTCCGCCTCCGCCGCGCTGGCTATCCGCCGGGTCACCGGGGCGGATGTGCGCATCAAGTGGCCCAACGATCTGGCGCTGCACGGCAAGAAGTTGGCGGGCATCCTGACGGAGGTGACCCTCTCCGGCAGCGGCGTGGATCATGTGGTCATCGGCCTTGGTGTCAACCTGCGGCAGCGGTCGGAGGACTTCTCTCCGGAGGTGGCAAAGGTGGCCACCTCGCTGGCGGCGGAGGGCTGTGACGTGGACAGGGCGGCGCTGGAGACGGCGCTGGTGGACGCGCTGCGGCAGGCGTTCCGCCATCTGTGCGCGCCGGAGACCTATGTGGACGAATACCGGCAGCTGTGCCTGAATCTGGGGCGGCAGGTGCGTATCCTGCAAACAGGCGAGACGGTGACGGCGCTGGATATCGACGGGCAGTACGGCCTTGTGGTGCGGCATGAAAACGGCACTGCGGAGACGCTGCGCTGCGGCGAGGTGTCGGTGCGGGGCCTGTACGGCTATACGGAATAACCGGCCCGAAAGGGCGGGATCATACAAAAGAGGTGTTTTCAAGTGAAGGAGTTTTTAGACCTGTTTTTGACGTTCGCCAAGGTGGGCGTCATGACCTTCGGCGGCGGCATGGCCATGCTGCCCATCTTACAGCGCGAGGTGGTGGAGAACAAGGGCTGGGCCACCGACGAGGAGCTGACGGACTATTTCGCCATCGGCCAATGTACGCCGGGCATCATCGCCGTCAATACCGCCACGTTCATCGGCCAGAAGCGCAAAGGCATCTGGGGCGGTATCGTGGCTACGCTGGGCATCGTGTTCCCGTCGCTTATTATTATTACGCTGCTGGCGGGGCTGATCACCAGCTTCTCCCATCTGGAGTGGGTGCAGAACGCCTTTGCGGGCATCCGCGTGTGCGTGTGCGTGCTGATCTTCAACGCCACGCTGAAGCTGTGGCAGGGCGCAGTGAAGGACGTGTGGGGCGCACTGATCTTTGCGGCGGTGCTGGCGGCATCGCTGCTGACGAACCTCTCTCCCGTGCTGTTCGTGCTGGCAGCCGCCGTGGCGGGCATCATCATCCGTAACGTGGGAGGTGCCAGAAAATGATCTATTTGCAGCTGTTTTACGAGTTTTTTAAGACTGGCCTGTTCGCCATCGGCGGCGGTCTGGCCACGCTGCCCTTCCTGTCGGATATGGCGGACCGCACCGGCTGGTTTACGCAGGCGCAGCTGGCGGACATGCTGGCCGTCAGTGAATCCACCCCCGGCCCGGTGGGCGTCAACATGGCCACCTATGTGGGCTTCGAGACCGGCGGTATTCTGGGCGCGGTCATTGCCACGCTGGGACTGGTGGCCCCGTCCATCATCGTCATTCTCATTATCGCCAGCTTCCTGAAGGCCTTCCGCAATAACAAGTATGTGGACGCCGCCTTCTACGGCCTGCGCCCGGCCTCCACCGCCATGGTGGCCTCCGCCGGTATCGGCGTAGTGCTGCTGAGTCTGGTGGATACCTCGGCTTCCGGACTGGATTTCTTCCGCTGGAAGGAGTTGGCCCTTGCGGCGGTGATCCTTGTGCTGACCCGCTGGGTGCCCTTTACCAAGAAGCTGCACCCCATCGTGTTCATCGCGGCGGCCGCCGTGGTGGGCGTGGTGTTCCATTTCTGAATAAATGTGAAAAGCACACCTTATGCTTCGGATAAGGTGTGCTTTCCTTTGTCTGATGTGTCAAATCGCCTGTTTTAATGCCGAAAATGTTATGGTATTTGTCAGTTGTAATTTATTTCCTGTCGGGGTATGATAGAAGCAAACTATTATGAGGGGGTCTTTTCCTATGGAACAGTTGAAGGAACGCATCCGCCGCGAGGGCAAGGTGCTGCCGGGCAACATCATCAAAATCGACGGTTTTCTGAACCACCGGGTAGATACCAAGCTGTTGGGCGATATCGCGGACGAATTTGCCAAGTATTTTGATACCAGTAAGGTCACGGTGGTGCTGACCGCCGAAGCCAGCGGTATCGCACTGGCGACCGTGTGTGCCGAGCGGTACGGCGTTCCCATGCTGTTTGCCAAGAAGGCCAAGAGCGACAACATCGAAAGCGGCCTGATCCAGAGTGAGATTTTCTCCTATACCTATAAAAAGAAGGTCACGCTGCTGGTGTCTCAGGAATGGCTCAGCGAGAATGACCGCGTGCTGATCATCGACGACTTTATGGCCAATGGCTACGCCATGGGCGGTCTGGTGGACATCGTGAAGAAAGCCGGCGCCCAGCTGATGGGCATTGGCGTGGCGGTGGAAAAGGGCTTCCAGGGCGGCGGCGACAAGTTCCGCGCCATGCCGGATATCCCCTATAAGGCGCTGGCTGTCATCGAATCCGCCGACGAGAACGGCATTATCTTCCGGGAGGATGACTGAGATGAAAAAAGTTCTGGTTCTGGACTTTGGCGGCCAGTATAACCTGCTGGTGGCCCGCCGCGTCCGCGAGTGCGGCGTGTACTGCGAGATCAAGTCCTTCCGCATGTCCATGGAGGAGATCCGTGCCTTTTCCCCCGACGCTTTGATCTTTACCGGCGGCCCCGCCACCGTGTTTGAGCCCAACGCTCCCATGGTGGACAAGGCGCTGTTTGAAATGGGTATCCCAGTGCTGGGCATCTGCTACGGCGAGCAGCTGATGATGCACCTGCTGGGCGGCCAGTGCCGCAAGGCGGAGACCCGCGAATACGGCAAGGTGGAGCTGACCCACAAGGCGTCCCCGCTGTTTGACAACGTGCCGGAGAAGGCCGTCTACTGGATGAGCCACGGCGTAGAGGTGGAGAGCCTTGCGCCCGGCTTCGAGATCATCGGCTCCACCGAGGGCTGCCTGCACGCGGCGGTGCAGTGCGCCGATAAGAAGCTCTACGGCGTGCAGTTCCACCCCGAGGTGCTGCATACCGAGTACGGCACCCAGATCCTGAAGAATTTCCTCTACACCATCTGCGGCTTCGGGCCGGAGTGGACCATGGCCTCCTACATGGAGGAGGCAGTGGCCGAGTGCCGCCGCCAGATCGGCGATGGTCGTGTGCTGCTGGCCCTCTCCGGCGGCGTGGACAGTTCTGTGGCCGCCGCGCTGCTGCAGCGCGCCGTGGGCGATCAGCTGACCTGCATCTTTGTGGATCACGGCCTGCTGCGCAAGGACGAGGGCGATCAGGTGGAGCAGGTGATGAAGCACCAGTTCCATGTGGACGTCCGCCGCGTCAATGCCGGTCCTCGTTTCCTGGCCAAGCTGGCAGGTGTCACCGAGCCGGAGCGCAAGCGCAAGATCATCGGCGAGGAGTTCATCCGCGTGTTCGAGGAGGAAGCCAAGAAGATCGGCGCTGTGGACTTCCTGGCCCAGGGCACCATCTATCCCGATGTGGTGGAGTCCGGTCTGGGCGGCGAGAGCGCCGTCATCAAGAGCCACCACAACGTGGGCGGCCTGCCCGACTGCGTGGATTTCAAGGAGATCGTGGAGCCCCTGCGCCGCCTGTTCAAGGACGAGGTGCGCCAGCTGGGCACAGAGCTGGGCCTGCCTGACGAGCTGGTGTGGCGCCAGCCCTTCCCCGGCCCCGGCCTTGCCATCCGCGTCATCGGCGACATCACCGAGGAGAAGCTGGCCATCCTGCGGGATGCCGACGCCATCTTCCGCGAGGAGATGAAGCTGGCGGGTCTTGACCGTACCACCAGTCAGTTCTTCGCCGTGCTGACCGATCTGCGCAGCGTGGGCGTCATGGGCGACGAGCGCACGTATGACTATACGCTGGCCCTCCGCGCCGTGCAGTCTCAGGACTTCATGACCGCCACATGGTCCCGCCTGCCCTATGAGCTGCTGGACAAGGTGTCCAACCGCATCGTGGGCGAGGTGAAGCATATCAACCGCATCTGCTACGACATCACCTCCAAGCCCCCCGCCACGGTGGAGTGGGAATAAATATTTAGTGTTTTCTGAATCCTGAAAAGCGTTGATATTACAGCGTTTTTCGGGATTTTTCTTTTTTGCTGGCTACAAATTGGCTACATTTGAAGCCTTTTTTGTAGACAGAGGCTCACGGCATGATGCCGTCAAGCTGTCTGGCTACCTCCACCTGCTTGTT
>CAVBAZ010000127.1:0-7124 GCA_963593515.1 Bacteroidaceae bacterium | reverse complement strand
TATTTGATGAGCTGGGTGTCAAGCGTCTGGACGACGTCAGCTTCACCATCAACGCCGGTGAAGTGCTGGGCGTGGCAGGCGTGGCAGGCTCCGGCCAGCGTGAGCTGCTGGAGTCCATCGCAGGTCTCTATCCCATCTCCTCCGGTTCCGTCACCTTCTTCCCGCCTGAGAGTGAGACGCCCCAGGAGCTGGCCGGCAAGGATCCCATGGACATCCGCAAGGCCGGTATCGCCATGAGCTTTGTCCCCGAGGATCGTCTGGGCATGGGCCTGGTGGGCTCCATGGGCATGACCGGCAATATGATGCTGCGCTCCTGGCGTAAGGGCAAGGGCGTGTTCCTGAACCGCAAGGATCCCGAGGCGCTGGCACAGCGCATCTGGCAGGAGCTGGAGGTCGTCACGCCCAGCACCAGCTTCCCCGTCCGCCGCATGTCCGGCGGTAACGTGCAGAAGGTGCTGGTGGGCCGCGAGATCGCCCAGCAGCCCTCCGTGCTGATGACCGCCTACGCTGTCCGCGGTCTGGACATCAATACATCCTATACCATTTACAATCTGCTGACTGAGCAGAAGATGAAGGGCGTGGCCGTCGTTTATGTCGGCGAGGATCTGGATGTGCTGCTGGAGCTGTGCGACCGGATCGTGGTGCTCTGCGGCGGACAGGTGTCCGGCGTAGTGGACGCCCGTAAGACCAACAAACTTGAAGTGGGTGCTCTGATGACCCGCGTGGGAGGAGGCGCAGCGGAAAATGCGTAAACAATCACTCTTTCATATTTCCAAGCGTGACACGCTTCCTCTGGGCAAAGCATTGCTCATCCGCGGCGGCATTCTGCTGCTGGCGCTGGTGTTCTGCGGTCTGATCACCACACTGCTGACCGGCCAGAATCCCATCAGCGTATACGCTACCATTCTGGACGGCGCTTTCGGTTCTTCCCGCCGTATCGGCGTCACCGCCCGTAACGTAGCCGTCCTGCTGGGTATCTCTCTGGCTGTCACCCCCGCCTTCAAGATGCGCTTCTGGAACATCGGCGCCGAGGGTCAGACACTGATCGGCTGTCTGGCCACCACCGCCTGTATGATCACGCTGGATGATAAGCTGCCCAACGCGGCCCTGATCATCGTTTCCCTAATCGCCGCCCTGCTGGCCGGTGCCCTGTGGGGCTTCCTGCCCGCCTTCTTCAAGGCCAAGTGGAACACCAACGAGACGCTGTTCACCCTGATGATGAACTACATCGCCATGCAGCTGGCCTCCTTCTTCATCATCATCTGGGAGGTGCCCAAGGGCGCCGGTAAGATCGGTATCATCAACCAGTCCACCCGGGCCGGCTGGCTGCCTGAGATCGGCAACGCCTATCTGCTGCCCATCCTGATCGTTGCCATTATGACCGGCTTCATGTACATCTACCTGACATACAGCAAGCACGGCTACGAGGTCGCCGTGGTGGGCGAGAGCCAGCGGACCGCCAGCTATGCCGGTATCAAGGTGGATCGTGTCATTATCCGCACCATGGTGCTCTCCGGTGCGCTGTGCGCCCTGATGGGCTTCATGATGACCGCCGGTATCGACCATACCCTGACCACCACCATTGTGGACAGCCGCGGCTTCACCGCCGTCATGGTTTCCTGGATGTCCAAGTTCAATCCCTTCATCATGATCGCCGCCTCCCTGCTGCTGGTGACCATGGACCGCGGCGCCAGCGAGGTGGCCAGCGCTCTGAGCCTGAACCACTCCTTCGCCGACATTCTGACCGGTATCATTCTGTTCTTCATCATTGCTACCGAGTTCTTCATCACCTATAAGGTCACTCTGCGCAAGAGCAGCAGAAAGGAGGCGTGACGGATGGGTTTTGATTTTGTATCCTTCTTTCCCCGTGCGGTCATGCAGGGCATTCCCCTGCTGTTCGGCAGCACCGGTGAAATTCTGACCGAAAAATCCGGCAACCTGAACCTTGGTATCCCCGGCATCATGTATGTGGGCGGTATCAGCGGTGTTATCGGCGCGTTCTTCTATGAGCAGGCCACCAAGGGCGGCACCATGAACGGCTTCCTGGCCGTCATGATCCCCATCCTGTGCTCCCTGCTGGGCTCCCTGCTGATGGGCCTTCTGTACTGCTTCCTGACTGTTACCCTGCGGGCCAACCAGAACGTTACCGGTCTGGCCATGACCACCTTCGGCGTGGGCGTGGGCAACTTCTTCGGCGGCTCCCTTATCAAGCTGACCGGCAGCGAGGTTCCCTCCATTGCCCTGTCCAACACCAGCCTGTTCTTCAAGGTCGGTCTCCCCGGCGGCAATTCCGGTTGGTTCGGCCAGCTGTTCCTGTCCTACGGCTTCCTGGCCTATGTGGCCATCATCATTGCCCTGGGCGCGTCCTACTTCCTGAACCACACCCGTCCCGGCCTGCACCTGCGTTCCGTGGGCGAGAGTGCCTCTACCGCCGACGCCGCCGGTATCAACGTCACCAAGTACAAGTACATGGCCACCTGCATCGGCTCCATGATCGCGGGTCTGGGCGGTCTGTACTACGTCATGGACTACGCCAACGGCGTGTGGTCCAACAACGCCTTCGGTGACCGCGGCTGGCTGGCCATCGCGCTGGTCATCTTCACCATCTGGCGTCCCAATGTCAGCATCCTGGCCTCCATCCTGTTCGGCGGCCTGTACATCATCAACATCTATCTGCCCACTCCCGGCGGCCAGATGGCTGTCAAGGAGCTGTACAAGATGCTGCCCTACGTTATCACCCTGCTGGTGCTGATCGTCGTCTCCCTGCGTAAGAAGCGGGAGGATCAGCCCCCTGCGTCCCTCGGTCTCTCCTACTTCCGCGAGGAACGCTGACCCCAATATAAAAAGAGTAGGCCGCTTGCGGCCTGCTCTTTTTTCCTACCCATTTTCTGATGAAGGAGCATACGATATGGCTACCCTGCTGCTGAAAAACATCGCGCAGCTGGTCACCTGCGATGACAGTGACCGGCTGCTGGAAAACGTTGACCTCTACTGTGAGGATGGCTTCATCAAGGCCATCGGCCCCGATCTGGCTGTCGCCGCCGACGAAACCATCGACGCCAGCCACATGCTGTGCTATCCCGGCTTGGTCAACACCCACCATCATCTGTATCAAGTGTTCTCCCGCAATCTGCCGCAGGTGCAGAATATGGAGCTGTTTGACTGGCTCAAGACCCTGTACGAGATCTGGAAGAATCTGGACGAGGATGTAATCCGCCTGTCCAGTCTCACCGGCATGGGCGAGCTGATGAAGCATGGCTGCACCACCTGTTTCGACCACCACTATGTGTTCCCCGCCGGGGCGGGCGATCTGCTGGGCGCACAGCTGGCGGCGGCACAGGAGCTGGGCATCCGCATGTACCTCAGCCGGGGCAGCATGGACTTGAGCGTCAAGGACGGCGGTCTGCCGCCGGACAGCGTGGTACAGACGGTGGACGAGATCATGGCGGACTCCATCCGCTGCATCGAAAAGTACCACGATCCCGCCTACGGCTCCATGCACCGTGTGGCGCTGGCGCCCTGCTCCCCGTTCTCCGTGTCGGCGGAGCTGCTGCGGCAGAGCGCCATTCTGGCCCGTCAGTACCACGTCCGGCTCCACACCCACCTGTGCGAGACCAAGGACGAGGAGAACTTTATGCTGGAGCGTGAGGGCGTCCGCCCGCTGGAATACATGGAGCGGCTGGGCTGGATCGGCGACGACGTGTGGTTCGCCCACGGCATCCACTTCAACGACCAGGAGCTGCGCCTGCTGGCGGACACTGGCACCGGCGTGGCCCACTGCCCCATCAGCAATATGAAGCTCTCCAGCGGCATTGCCCGCATCCCGGAGATGCTGAAGCTGGGCGTGCCGGTGGGCCTTGCGGTGGACGGCAGCGCCAGCAACGACGGCTCCAGCCTTATGGAGGAGCTGCGGGTAGCCTTCCTGCTGCACCGGCTCAATTCCAGCAAGGCCGCGCCCTCCGGCTACGACATCCTGAAGATGGCCACCCGGGGCAGCGCCCGTCTGCTGGGCCGTGACGACATCGGCCAGCTGGCGGTAGGCAAATGCGCCGACCTGTTCCTGATCGACAGCCGCCGTCTGGAGTTGGTCGGCTCCTGCTTCGATGCCAAATCCGTACTGGGAACGGTAGGCGTCCGGGATCCGGTGGATTACACGGTGGTGCATGGCCGCGTCACCGTCCGTGAGGGCCGTCTGGCCACGGTGGATGAAGGCCGCGTGGCGGAGGACGCCAACCGCAAGTGCAAGGCGTATCTGGAGATGTAAAATTACCGCAGGGTTGACACACGGTCAGCCCTGCGGTATGTTATGTATATGCTTATTCCAGCTCGCTGCGGTTGTTGGCCATGGTCTTGGCAAACAGCTCCGCGCTGCTGGGCGGCGTGTAGGTGATGGCGTTGGCACCCGCCTGAATGGTGGCGGTAATACTCTCGTCCGTCGGCCCGCCGGTGGCGATGATAGGCAGCTCCGGGTATTTCGCCCGCAGGGCCGCCACGATCTCCGGCGTTCTGGCCGCGCCGGACACATTGACGAAATCCACGCCTGCCGCCAGATACGGCTCGATGTCCATTTTCTCTGAGATCACCGTATACACCACCGGGATCTCCACCGCTTCCTTGATGGCGCGGATGGTTTCCACGCCGATCTTGCTGTTGCACACCACGCCGTAAGCGCCCTGATGCTCCACATAGGCCGCCATGCTGGCGCTGCGGACGCCGTTGGTAAGTCCGCCGCCCACACCGCAGAACACCGGCACCTCCGAGATGCCGATAATAGCCTGCGTAATGCTGGGCTGGGGCGTAAAGGGATACACGGCGATCACCGCGTCGGCGTTGATGTTCTTGATGATGGCCACGTCCGTGGAGAACACCAGCGACTTGATGCGGCGGCCAAACACCCGGATGCCGCTGCACTCGCTGATGCATCGGGGCACCGACAGCGTATGCTTCCGCAGGTTTCCCTCGTAAACGGGCACATATTTTCTTACCATGCTGCTGCTCCTTTCCTGAGATCATCTTCCTGTTCCAGATTATAGCATGGCTTCCGTTTTCTGTAAATAGGCACTCCGCTCAATATGTCTAAAATTCAACTTTTATTCATACTTATGTTGCGTTTTTGTTAAGTTGAGGTGTATTTTATGTCTGTTTCTGTCGTTTTGGGAGATATCACGCTTTCCCGTGTGGATGCCATTGTCAACGCCGCCAACTGCTCCCTTCTGGGCGGCAGCGGCGTGGACGGCGCCATCCATCGCGCCGCCGGGCCGGAACTGCTGGCGGAGTGCCGGACGCTGGGCGGCTGCGAGACGGGACAGGCCAGGATCACCGCCGCCTATCGCCTGCCCTGCCGATATGTGATCCATACCCCCGGCCCCATCTGGCGGGGCGGCGGCCACAACGAGGCGGCGCTTCTCGGCTCCTGCTACCGCGCCTGTCTGGCGCTGGCGTGGGAGCACGGCTGCCGCAGCGTGGATTTTCCCTCCATCTCCACCGGAGTGTACGGCTATCCTCTGCCGCAGGCGGCCCACATCGCCCTGCGGGAGCTGGTGACCTTCGACCGCACCCATGAGGGCATGACCCTGCGGATGGTGTGTCACACACAGGAGACCCTCCACGCCTATCAGGTGGATTGGAACATGTTCTATCAGGAGACGAAGCCACACGAGGACTAAGCTGGCAGGAAATCATAAGCAATTTCACAGCAGGGCGTAGGGGCGGTGTTCTACCCCGCCCGTTGTTTACAGGAAATAAAGAGGGAGGGGCAGAGCCCCTCCCCTACTGTTATAAAGCCTCAGATCTTGATCAATTCATATTCTCTTGTGCCGAGACCCAGCTTTTCGCCGTGCTCCAGGCAGCTGCGCCAATCCGTGTCGGGATGGATGCGCTGGAAGTGGTCATGGGCGTGCTCATGATCCTCCGGGCAGTCCGCCGCGCTGCCATGCAGGGGCGTCTGGGCGTTCACCGCGTCGATGCAGGCCATGTCCAGCGCCACGGGGTCGAAGGAGGCGAACATACCCACATTGGGTACAATGGCCATGTCGTTCTCGCTGTGGCAGTCGCAGTTAGGGGACACGTCGATAACCAGAGAGATATGGAAGCAGGGACGGCCATCCACCACCGCCTTGGTATACTCGGCGATCTTGCGGTTCAGGTTGCTGGTGGATTCATCCCAGTTGATCTGCACCGCGTTCTTGGGACAGACGGCGATGCAGCGGCCGCAGCCCACGCACTTGTCATGGTCGATGGCGGCCTTTTTGTCGGTAATGACGGGTGCACCGTGGGCGCAGATCTTGCGGCACTGACCGCAGCCCACGCACAACTCCTGATTCACATGGGGCTTGCCGGCGTTGTGCTGCTCCATCTTACCGGCGCGGCTGCCGCAGCCCATGCCGATGTTCTTCAGGCAGCCGCCGTAGCCCGCCGTCTCGTGGCCCTTGAAGTGGGTCAGGGAGATGAACACATCCGCATCCATGACGGCCCGGCCGATTTTGGCGTTCTTCACATATTCGCCGCCAACAACAGGCACCTCCACCTCGTCGTTGCCCTTCAGGCCGTCGGCAATGATGATCTGACAGCCGGTGGTCATGTAGTTGAAGCCGTTGACCATGGCGCTGTCCATGTGATCCAGCGCATTCTTCCGGCCGCCCACATACAGGGTGTTGCAGTCGGTCAGGAAGGGCTTGCCGCCCCGCTCTTTCACAAAGTCCGCCACGGTCTTGGCCCAGTTGGGCCGCAGATAGGCCAGATTGCCCGGCTCGCCGAAATGCAGCTTGATGGCCACAAACTTCTCGTTGAAATCAATATCACCCATCCCCGCCGTTTTCATCAGGCGCGTCAGCTTTTGCTGCAAATTCTCATGATAATCGGCACGCAGATCGGCAAAATAAACCTTAGAAGCCATAATTTTGTTGTCCTTTCTCCGTTTTTTCAGAGGGTCGTTCTGATCATGTCGATATAGTCTATCATATTTTTTCCCGTTGTGCTATACTATATTTCAACAAATTTTCGAGAGGAGGCCCGTCCATGCGTATTCTGACGCTGCCCATCACGCCGGAGCTGTCCGGCCAGACGGTCAGGCATCTGCTGCGGCAGGAACTGGGGTTGTCCTCCTCTTTGATGAAATCCCTCCT
>CAVBAZ010000126.1:0-14392 GCA_963593515.1 Bacteroidaceae bacterium | reverse complement strand
CGTCATAATAGTTGTCCACCTGCGCCAGCGACACGCCCTCATCCATCATGGTGCTGACAGCGTAGGGGCCGTTGGTCAGCAGGGTGGCCGCGTCCATGGACCAGTCCGGCAGAGGCTCCGGCTCCACAGCGTCCGCGCTTTGGGCGTCTGTGCCATTGTCATCCGCAGCATCTGCTGTGTCTGCCGTACCAGCCACATCCGCCCGCACCGGCATGGTGCATACCGCCGTACACACTACCGACAGGAAGTAGGAGCAGTGGCCGCTGATGGTCACCACAAAGGTGCGGTCGTCGGCTGCCCGAACCTGCAATGCGGCGGGATCGCCCGCCACAGCGTCGGCATAACCGGCCACCATGTTCAGAATGGAGGCGTGAGGAGATTGGGTCTCCGGATCCACCAGACGCTGCCATGCGTACACGAAGTCGTGAGCCGTGACCTTCTTGCCGTCTGACCAGTAGATATCATTGCGGAGGGTGAAGGAGTAGGTCTCCGTTCCGTCCATGTTGTCGGTATACTCATAGCTGGCGGCCTGTCCGGCGGCGATGCCGGTCAGCGTCTGCTTCATCAAGTTCTCGTACAGATTGGCGGCCACGGTCTTTTCTGTTTCCGTAAAGGCGCGGGCGGGATCCAGCGTGATGGGCGCGTCCACCAGCGCGGCGCGGACGGTCATACTGGCGGGTTCTTCCGTGCTGCAGCCTGCCATGGTCAGCACCACGGCCAGTGCCAGCACCAGCGATAATAGTCGTTTGGTTCGTTTCATGGGATGCTCCTTTCAGGGGTGCGGGGAAGTGCGGCAATTTCAATCATGCCGCCGTGGCGGCATACCACAACTATTCATTCTTCACTATTCACTCTTCACTTATCTTTTACTCCGTCACGATGCTGCCATCCTCCGCCACCTTCGCCGCCACGATCTGGCTGCGGGTGTTGCGGACAATGTCGTCCAGCCGCATGCGGCTGGGGAAGTCACTCAGCAGCGTATAGGCCACGCCGTGGCGCTTGGCACGGCCTGTCCGGCCGATGCGGTGGATATAGTACTCATTCTCCTCCGGCACGTCGTAGTTGAACACCGCGTCCACGTCATCCACGTCGATGCCGCGGCTGGCCACATCGGTGGCCACGAATACCCGCAGCTTGCCGTCGCGGAACTGCTGCATGACGGCCTCACGCTTGCTTTGGGGAATGTCGCCGTGGATGCACTTGGCGTCCACGCCCCGCATTTGCAGGAACTTGGTGAGCCGCTCGGTGTTGCCCTTGGTGTTGCAGAAGCAGATCACCCGGTCATAGCCCTCGTGCTCCAGAATTTTGGCGATGGCGTCCACCTTGCCGTCGGAGGGCACCTCGATGCGGTATTGCAGAATGTCAGGCTTGTTTTCCTTGGTGGCCTGCACGGTGATCTCCTCCGGGTCGCGCTGATAGACCCAGGAAATATCCATGACCTCGCGGGAGATGGTGGCGGAGAACATGCCCAGATTCTCGCGGCTGGGGATCTTGTCCAGAATACGGGTCACATCGTGGATGAAGCCCATGTCCAGCATACGGTCGGCCTCGTCCAGCACCACGGTCTTGACAGCCTTCAGCACCACGGTGCGGCGCTTCATATGGTCGCTGAGACGGCCGGGAGTAGCCACCACGATCTGGGGCTTGCGCTTCAGGGCGTTGATCTGCTTGCCGATGGGCTGGCCGCCGTACAGGCACACCAGCCGCACGCCCTCGTGATACACGGCGATGTCCCGCATTTCGTCGGTGATCTGCATGGCCAACTCGCGGGTAGGGGCCATGATGACCGCCTGCACCTCTTCGCTTTCCGGATCGATCTTTTCAATAATGGGGATGCCGAAGGCCATGGTCTTGCCGGTGCCGGTAGGGGCCTTGGCGATGACGTCCCTGCCCGCCATCATGGGCGGGATGCAGCCGGCCTGTACCGGCGTGGATATGGTATATCCCTTGTTGCGGATAGCCCGCAGCGTGGCTTCGGACAGGCCGAAGCTCTCAAAATCCACCCCCTGGGTGATCTCCATAGCGTTTTTCCTCTTATTTCTCAAAAATTTCAATCGCTCCTATTATACCATAGCTGTCAAGTAAGGAGGGGCTTCCTCTCCTAAGCGTCGGGGCTTGACCTATATACCGGCAATTTGCCTAAAAACACAGCGAATATTTGTATGTGCGGTGACGGAACTTTGCTTGAAAGAGCAGAAAATTGCTGGTATACTGAAAATACGTAGTGCCGGACTGTCCGCGGTATCCCAAAGGGCGCTTACTTTTGCGGAAGTGCAGAAGCAGTACCTTTTTCACATCACGATGCCGGGATACCGGGGTGCGGTACGTCACAGGAAAGCAGAGAAGCACAACGAGGAAAGAGAGGTATCTGAATGAAAAAGAAGATTACCGCCCTGCTGCTGTGTCTGGTGATGGTCATGAGCCTGATCCCCACGACGGCATGGGCAGCAGAGCTCGCTCAGGATACGCCGAAAAAGCCCACCGAAGCGGAGATGCTGAAGCTGGGCAAGGTGCAGGTCAGCTGCGTGAAGAATATCGATGGCAACCCCATTGAGACCGGCCCTCACGGCAGCAAGACCTATGACCTGATCGCGGGTACCATTACCACGAAGGATGACGACGGTACCGAATTTGAACTGTATTATGACAGTGACAGCGGCAAGTGGTTCTATACCTTCTGGCTGACGGAAGAGGGTATGTGGAAATACGTTGATCTGTTCGAGCAGGAAACGAAGTCCGCTCATGCCCATTATACCTGGGGCGGCATTACGCTGGTGTATAAGGATAAGAGCTGGCAGCTGGCGGAAGACGGCGCGAGTATCATCAATATGGATGCCTGCAGCACGATCGACAAACCGGATCTGCCTGCCAAGAATGTGATCGAAACGGGCAAGGTCGCCGTGATTTGCGATAAGGACTACGAAACACATGATACGCAGATATACCCTCTTGCTTCGGGCACCTACTACACGGACGCGACCAGCCTGAAGTGGTATAGTGAGTATGCAAATAACACCGGCGCATGGGTCTGCGACGTGTATCTGCGTGTCTCCGCTCAGAGCGCTGACGGCGTCAGCTATTATGTAGATCAGTTCAGCAAGACATACGGCAAGCATTTGGCCACCTACGTTTACGGTGTGGTTTCGTTTATCTATCGGTATGACGCCGCCACCAAGACGGGCAGCTGGGAACTCTGGAATGAATACTGGGATGACGAGCAGGGGGATTGGGTTCCCGGGGAAAATGCTGCCACCGCCTATATTTTGACCGCCTGCGCTCCCACCGCCGCTGAGCTGGGGCTGAACGTCAACGTCAAATGTGCGGGCAGTAAGCACGCGGAAAAGACCTATACGACCGCGAACCTGCTGGCCGACTCGAGCCTGAATTTCCAGCCGGTGTTCCAGCCTGCTTATACTGAGTCCTACCACGGTTTCTATCAGTATCAGGTATCCCTGACCACCGCCGCGGCCAAAGGCTATGTGGCCAATTACAGCACCGCTGTGGGCAAGACCCATACGCTGAAGGACAGCAGCTATGTAACGCTGGCTTGGAGCGGCAATGAGGTCTCCGTCAACTCCATTGATCCGGCCACCGATTTTCCCGGCGGTGAGATCGATCCCGATGATTCCGCCTACAAGTGGAAGCTGACGGACCCCGCCAAGAACACCATCACCGTCACCGCCAGCTGCTCTACCACGCCTCCCAACGGTACGACCACTGGCACGACCGTCAAGTCCGCCACCACCTTTGACGCGGGTATCGCCCTGTATGCGGGCCTGGGCATCCTGTCCATGACCGGCAGCGCTCTGGTGATCCGCAAGAAGAAGGAGTTCTAAGGTACGGTTCATATGATCTTTCCGAAAGGAGCACCCAAGGGTGCTCCTTTTTTTGTGCTGCCTGTGTTTTGTAAGGCCAAATCGCAAACTTTTTCCGCTGTTCCGGACATGTCCTCTTTTCAAACTCTGCAAAACGTGGTATACTATCCTCGAACAAATGAGCGAGAGGAGGGAGCGGCATGAAGGACAGAGTGATCCTGCACTGTGATCTGAACTGCTTTTTCGCGTCGGTGGAGCTATTGAGCTATCCGGCGCTGCGGGACGTGCCGGTGGCGGTGTGCGGCGATCCGGAGTCCCGTCACGGCATCGTGCTGGCCAAGAACGAGGCCGCCAAGCAGCTGGGCGTCAAAACGGCGGAGACCATCTGGCAAGCCAGACAGAAGGCGCCCCATCTTATCACCCTGCCGCCCCACCACAGCTTATATCGGGAGTACAGCCAAAAGGTCAACGCCATTTACGGCCAATATACCGATCTGGTGGAGCCCTTCGGCATCGACGAGAGCTGGCTGGACATCACCGGCAGCATGCACCTGTTCGGCGGCGACGGTAAGGCCATTGCCGACCAGCTGCGTGACCGGCTGCGGCAGGAGCTGGGGCTGACCATTTCGGTGGGCGTCAGCTTCAATAAGATATTTGCCAAGCTGGGCAGCGACTATAAAAAGCCCGACGCCACCACCGTCATCAGCCGGGACAACTGGAAGGACATCGTGTGGCCGCTGCCGGTGGGGGACCTGCTGGGCGTGGGCCACTCCACCCGGAAGCTGCTGCACCAGTACGGTGTGGAGACCATCGGCCAGCTGGCGGAATTTCCCCGGCAGAATCTGGAGACACTATTGGGCAAGCACGGCGCGCAGCTCCACGACTACGCCAACGGTCTGGAGAACAGCCCTGTCCGGCCCCAGCACGAGACTGAGCCGGTGAAATCCGTGGGCAACGGCACCACCTTTCCCCGGAACCTTACCCGCTGGGAGGAGGTGCGCTCCGGCCTTGCGGTGCTGTCCGACAGCGTGGCGGGCCGCCTGCGCCGTTACGGTATGTACTGCGGCGGCGTGGCGCTGACCATCCGGAACGCCCAGTTCCGCCAGTTCAGCCGCCAGATGCGGCTGGACAGTCCCACCCATTTGCAGAAGGATATCTACCGCGCGGCGCTGGAGCTGGCCCGGCAGTCGTGGCACGCCCCCGACCCCATCCGCGCCCTGACTATCACGGCGCTGTACCTTACCGAGAGTGCCGACAGCTTTGAGCAGATGGATCTGCTGGGCGGGGAAGCGCCCAAGCGGAGCGAGAAGCAGGAAAAGCTGGAGCAGGCCATGGACGCCATCCGGGGCAAGTACGGCAAGGGCGCGATTACCTTTGGCAATACAGGTAAGTTTAGTGGCTGGGACGACTGATATCCGCAGCCAAAATCAGCAAATATCAAATTGTAAATTTTTCGTGAGATACGGGCTGTCACCGTTGCAAATCCGGATAAAGCGTGCTACTATGTTAAGACTGTCCGTTCGACAAGATTTTCCAATTTGATCGCGTCCTTCGGGACGATAAGGAGGCCCTATGGAGCACGAGAATCACACACATCTGGAGCAGACGCCGCAGAATGCCCCGAAGCGGAGCCTGTGGCCGCTGTTTTTCCTTCCGCTGGCGCTCATCTATCATGAGCTGCTGATGCATATATTTGACCGCAGCGCGGAGTTTCTGGGGATGCCGCTGGTGTATATCCTGCTGTTTTCCGCAGCCATGGGCCTGCTGCTGTCGGTGCTGGTGGATCTGCTGCCCCGGAAGGCCGCTCACATCGTCACCTATGTCCTGTGCGTGGGCTGGACGGTGCTGACATGCATCGAATATTGCTGCAAGAGCTATTTCAAGACCTATTGGGGCCTTGGCTTCGTCATGCAGATGACCGGCAACGTGGTGGGCAACTTCTTCACCACCATGCTTGAGATCATCGTGAGCCGCCTGCCCTTTATCCTGCTGGCCTTTGTGCCGCTGGCAGCGCTGATCGTATTTCGCCGCCATCTGCTGCCGGGCAGGCGGCTGCGCGGCAGGACGCGGCTGCTGGCGCTGGCGGGCTTCATCGTGTTTCAGGCCGCCGGCTCCGCCCTGTGCTATACCGGCGAATACAAGGCGGATTATACCTATAACTTTATCACGGATCGTGCCGTGCCCAATTTCGGCCTGTCCGCTTCCGTGCGGCTGGAGATCCAGTACGCGCTGTTCGGCCTGCCCGACGCGCCGGTGATCGAGGTGGTGGACCCGGAGCCGGAACCCACGCCGGAACCGGTGGTCTATGACTATAACAAGATGGATCTGGATTTCGAGGCGGAGTCCCAGCTGGTGGGCGGCCAGACGCTGGCCAACATGCACAAGTACTTCAGCAGCCTTACCGCCAGCCAGAAGAACGAATACACCGGCATGTTCGAGGGGAAGAACCTGATCCAGATCACCGCCGAGGCATTTTCGCCCTACGTCATCAGCAAGGAGCTGACGCCCACCCTGTATAAGCTGACCCATGAGGGCTTCGTGTTCAACAATTACTACCAGCCCGGTTGGGGCCAGTCCACTACCGGCGGCGAGTTTGCCGCCATGACCGGCGTGATCCCCACATGGATCAACAATAACCTCAGCTTCTATGTCAGCCATAAGGACTATATGCCCTTCGCGCTGGGCAACCAGTTCCGGGCGCTGGGCTATACCACCGTGGCCTATCACAACAACGCCTACACCTATTATAACCGTCACCTGACCCATCCCAATCTGGGCTACGACTACTACGGGCAGGGCAACGGCCTGAACATCACCGGCCCCGGCTGGCCCTACTCCGATCTGGAGATGATGGAGCTGACGGCCCCGGCCTATATCGAGGACTACGTGCAGAACGGCAAGCCCTTCCACGCCTACTACATGACCGTCAGCGGCCATGCCAACTGGGGCTGGGGCAACGCCATGTCCGCCAAGAACCGCGAGGCCGCCGTGGCCGCCTATCCCAACGCTTCCCAGCCGGTGCAGGGCTATATCGCCGCCAATCTGGAACTGGAATACGCCCTTCAATACCTGCTGGAGCAGCTGGAAGCCGCCGGTATCGCCGATGATACCGTCATCTGCCTGACCGCCGACCACTATCCCTACGCGCTGGTCACCGACAACGGGGACTACTATCAGGAGCTCAGCGGTTTGCAGGACAGCGAGCTGGACATCTCCCGCTACCGCAATACGCTGATCCTGTGGAGCGGCAGCATGGAACAGCCGGTCACCGTCGATACGCCATGCTCCTCTATTGATATCGTTCCCACCCTCAGCAACCTGTTCGGCCTGACCTACGATTCCCGCCTGCTGTCGGGACGGGACGTGTTTGCCGAGAACTATAACGCCTCTCAGGCGTCCACCTGCATGCCACTGGTGATCCTGCCCACCAACCGGGGCAACAGCTGGATCACCGCCGCAGGCACCTACGACGCCAAGACCCGCACCTTTACCCCTAACCCCGGCATCACGGTGGCGGACGACTATGTGGATACCGTCACCGCGCTGGTGGACGCCAAGTACTCCTATGCCCGCCAGCTGATCCAGTACGACTATGCTGGCGTGGTGCTGCACCATCCGCAGGCCACCTATGTCATGCAGGCCCCCGTGGTGACCCCCGACAGCAATGCTGACGATACAGTGGATGAACCGGAAGAGGAACTGCTGCTGGATGTCACACAAAACTATCTGGGCGGTTCGTAATAACGCAGGAAGCCCTGCTGCCAAGGCAGCAGGGCTTCTTTTGATACAGGCGTCAAAGAAACTCCCGCAGGGCTTCCTCCAGCTTCCCCAGCGCCTTTTTCTCAATGCGCGATACATAACTTCTGCTGATGTGGTACACGGCGGCTACCTGCCGCTGGGTCTGGGGCATGTGGCCGTCCAGCCCGTAGCGGCGGCGGATGATGTCCGCCTCCCGCTCCGTCAGGCGCTCTGCCACCAGCCGCCGCACAAGGATGCGGTCGTCCCGGTCCTGTAAGTCCTCCAGCATGGTGTCGCTTTTGCCCACCACATCGCCGATGGACAGGTCGCTGCCGTCGCTGTCCGTTTCGAGGGTATCACTGAGGGACACCTCCCCTTGCAGCTTTTTCCGTGCCCGGAAGTACATCAAAATTTCGTTCTCGATGCACCGACTGGCATACGTAGCCAGCCTGATCCCTTTGTCGGGCTTGAAGGTGTTCACGGCCTTGATGAGACCGATCGTGCCGATGGAGATCAGGTCCTCCTGCTCCTCGGATTGCGTGTAGTATTTTTTAATGATGTGCGCCACAAGGCGCAGGTTTCGCTCCACCAGTACGTTGCGGGCATCCAGATCGCCCTGCGTACACAGCTCCAGATAGTGCCGCTCCTCCTCGGCGGTCAATGGCTTGGGGAAGGAACTGCCCTCTCCCGATAGATGCAGCTGTAAAAAAAGACTCTGACAGACCAGCAGCAGCGCCGCGCTTAACATGGCAAAACGCCTCCTCTCCCTGTCAGGCTATGCGCCGACGGGAAGTCCCTATGTGCAAAGAAGCCGCCGCTTTGCGTATACACATAAAAATGCGCCGCAGTTATTGCTCTGCGGCGCATTTTCATCTCTCCCGCCATAGGGGCGGAAACAAATTTATTTTATCACAGGTTCTTTACGGATTCAATATAGTCTTAACAGAAAATTTACATGAAATTTCCGTTAAAATCTTGTTAATTTTGCCCTCTTGAAATTCAAAAACAACAGGCGTATAGTATGGAACATGAATTTTCGAGGCTCGGTAACGTTTTCGTCACAGGAAAAATGCAACTTTTTCCTGTTAAGTATTTCGCGCTTAAAATCACGAAAGATGGAAGAAAGAGCCAGTTCCCGTGTAAGAGGAAAGGACGGTGAAACAGATGACGCGTGAAGATGCCGTTCAGCGCCTGTGCGAGATCTATCAGAATGACTTCGACGTGCGGCGCTGTGAGGAGCATGAGCAGCCCTTGGCGGCACAGATGGATTTTTATGCGGAATCCTCCAAATATGTGCTGTCCAAAAAGGCGAAGCTCTGGGAAGCCAACAGCTTTGAATACGTTTATCTGTTCAGCGTGCCCCATCTGACCAAGGAAATTTATGACGCATGTGAAAAGAAGGCCTATGAGGAGGGCATGGCCCGCATCGATCCCGGCCCCAATCACATGTATACCTACATCACGGCCCTGTTCGTCTGCGACAGCTGCGACGAAGAAGCGCGGAAGGCGTTGAAGCGCTGCAAGCTCTATAAGAGCTTCCGTATGTCCTACTGGGGCTGGATGGATTTTCATACCGCTGTGGCGGTGCTGCCGGAGGAAAAGGTCAGCAGCAACGCCAGCGGACACAGTGCAGCGCAGGTCTTTCACAAAGGCCTGTTTCATAAGCAAAAGAAAAACTTGTTCAGAAAGGAGAGAGCTTTATGAATGCTGCTTTGTTCCTTATCATTGGCTGCGCAGTTCTGGTTGTAGGCTATATTTTCTACGGCGGCTGGCTGGCCAAGAAGTGGGGCGTCGATAACTCCCGTCCTACTCCCGCTCATACCATGGAAGACGGCAAGGATTACTGTCCTGCCAAGGCTCCTGTGCTGATGGGCCATCACTTCTCCTCCATCGCCGGCGCCGGCCCCATCAACGGCCCCATTCAGGCAGCTGTGTTCGGCTGGGTCCCCGTGATGCTGTGGGTCCTGATCGGCGGTATCTTCTTCGGCGGCGTGCATGACTTCGGTTCTCTGTTCGCTTCCATCCGCCACAAGGGCGAGTCCATCGGCGAGGTCATCGGCGACGCCATCGGCGCCAAGGCTAAGAAGCTGTTCATCGTGTTCGCTTACCTGACCCTGATCCTTGTTGTGGCTGCCTTCGCTTCCATCGTGGCCAATACCTTCAAGGCTACCTACACTGCTGAGGGCGCGATCGACTATGCTGCTTCTGCGGCCAACGCCTCCACCGCCATCATTTCCATCATGTTCATCCTGATGGCCATTCTGTTCGGCTTCTTTGTCTATCGCCGCAACGCTCCTCTGGGTGTGGCTACCGTCATCGGCGTCATCGGCATCGTGGTCTGTATGGTCATCGGTCTGAACTGGCACCCCATCTATCTGAGCTACACCGTGTGGATGATCATTGTCGGTATCTATATCGGCGTTGCTTCCGTCACTCCCGTGTGGATCCTGCTGCAGCCCCGTGACTACCTGAGCTCCTTCCTGCTGTACGGCATGATGATCCTGGCTGTCGTGGGTATCATCGGCGCACATCCCACCGTTGAGATGCCCGCGTTCCTGGGCTTCTATGATACGCTGGCTCCCTCCGGCACCTCTCTGGGCTATCTGTTCCCCGCCCTGTTCGTGACCATCGCCTGCGGCGCTGTGTCCGGCTTCCACTCTCTGGTGGGTTCCGGCACCACCTCCAAGCAGCTGGATCAGGAAAAGGACGCCAAGCCCATCGCTTACGGCGGCATGCTGATCGAGTGCGCTCTGGCTCTGATCTCCGTCTGCGCTGTTGGTTACATCTGGAACCAGTATGCTGACGGCACCACCGTGACCCCCACCGTCGTGTTTGCTACCGGCCTTGCCTCCATGTTCTCCAAGGTGTTCGGCGACGGTTGCTACAACGCTGTGTACTCCATGCTGATCCTGGCCGTGTCCGCTTTCTGCCTGACCTCCGTGGATACCGCTACCCGTCTGGCCCGTTACATGTTCGCTGAGTTCTTCGTCGAGCCCGGCCAGACCCGCGAGGATCTGAAGGGCTGGAAGCGCGTCATCACCAACCCCTATGTTGCCACTGGTATCACCGTGGTGGCCGGCGTGGCTCTGGGCCTGACCGGTTATGCCAAGATCTGGGCTCTGTTCGGCGCTGCCAACCAGCTGCTGGCTGCTCTGGGTCTGCTGGCTGTGTGCTGCTGGCTGGGTAAGATCGGCCGCAACAACAAGATGTTCTACTTCCCCATGTTCTTCATGCTGGTCGTCACCTTGACCTCTCTGGTGTTCACCATCAAGGCTCAGGTCACCGGTATCATTGCCGGCGGCGAAGGCGTGGTGTGGTGCTACATCCGCGGCATCATCGGCGTGCTGCTGGTGATCCTTGCCATCGACCTGGTGGTTCAGGGCGTCAAGGCGCTGGGCGCTCAGAAGAAGGCTGCTGCTGCCAAGTAACGCTTTCCATTGTGAGTTTTCTCACCCCTTATAAACAACAAAGAAGGGACTTCCGAAAGGAAGTCCCTTCTTTGTTGTTACTCCGCAGAGATCACCTGCTGTGCGGCTGCATCATAGCGAACGGTCACTGCGTGATCGGCGTTGTCGGTGCCGGTGTAGGCGCATTTCACCTGCAGCACCGTGCCGTCCCAGCTGTCGAAGGACACATCAAAGGTGGGATAGCCGGAGGGCTGCGCCGTCGGCACGGCGGGGAATGCATTCTTCAGCACCTCGTCGCTCTCATACCAAAGGTGCGCTAAGATAAGTCTCATGCTGCCGTCTACCTGACCGTACCACCGGTCATCCGCGCCCTGATAGAAATGCCAGATCTTGCAGTCAAGGCGGGCGGTTCCGCCCTGAACGCTCTGGCTGATAGCCAGATAGGCGCTGTCCGGCGACCAGTACAGGCCGGTGATCTTCGTACCGGCAGAGAATATCTCGCCCATGCCGTCATGGGTGGAGCCGTCGCCCATGCGGCGCTGTATACCGGCGGGCGCTGTTACCTTGAGCTGCTGGCCGCTGCTGATGAACCGCACCACGGTGATGCTGCCGTCCGGCGAGGTGCTGCGCTGGCTGATGAACAGCTTGCCCTGCACCTGAAAGTTGTACATGACGATGCCCAGCACCGCCAGCACGATCAGCGCCAGCGGCACAGCCAGACCGACGATCCAGCGGCGCATACGGCGGGCGCGGCGCTCCGCCAGCGTCAGATCCAGCACTGCCTGCACCGCCTGAGAGGTGGCAGGCTCCTCCGCCGCTTCCGGTTCCGCCGGGGCGGTCTGATAGGTCAGCAGCTGATCCACGCTGAGACCCAGCGTCTCCGCCAGCGGTTCCAACAGTGAGATATCCGGGCAGCCCGCGCCCCTTTCCCTGAGAAAAGGATACGTTTTGGTTTATCAGTCAATTTTACCCACAAAGCGGTAGTAAATATCGACAGTCTGTTCCCTCTCGCCGTCCTCGCCAACGGTTTTCTCATGCACCACAATCTTTTCAATCAGGGCATTGAGCATTTCGGCGGTCAATTCCTCCGGATGGGCGTACTGCTGAATGAGGCCGATCCACTGGTCGATGTTCACGGCGGTCTGCTGTTCCGTAGCAAGCTCGGCTTGCAGCCGCTCAACCTTTTCCAGCACCTCCGCCTGCTCGGTCTGATACTTTTCAGACAGTACCTTGAAGTTGTACTCCGTGATGCGTTCTGCCGCCCAGTCCTCGTAGAGCTTGGAAAACAGCCTGTCCAGCTCCTTCTGCCGCTTCTGCGCCCGTTTCAGTTCCGCGTCCCGCATTTTTACCATGCGCTGCTGTTCCCGGTCATTGGCATGGAGCAGTTGACTTTTCAGGTGTTCTTCTCCCATATCGGACTGCGCAGACCAGTATTGCAGACGGCTCAGAACATAGGCATAGAGCGTGTCATAGCGGATGTAATGAGATGTGCAGTCGCAATGCCTCGGCCCGTGCTGGCGGTAGTTGGTGCAGACGAAATAGTGGAACGGCTTGCTGTTGCTGTTATTCGTGCCGTAGCTCATGGACCAGCCGCAGTCGGCGCATTTCATAAGCCCTGAAAAGATTTGCGTGGTTGCCGTTTTCATCTTCCTGCGGCGGCTTGCAATCTGCTCCTGCACCTGCTCAAAGACTTCCCTGGAGATAATGGCTTCGTGGGTGTTTTCAATCCGCAGCCATTCCTCCGGCGGCTTCCTGATTTTCTTCTTGTTCTTGTAGGAAATGTTGGTCTGGATGCCGTGGACGCTGTTGCCGATGTAGGTCTCATTCTTGATGATGCTCTTGACCTGTGCAACCGTCCATGCGCAGCGTTTCTTCTCCGGTGCGTCCGCATAGATGTTGGCAAATGTGCCATAGCGTGTGTAGTTCAGCCAGCCCGGAGTCGGCACCTGCTCATCCAGAAGAATTCCTGTGATTTTAGCAGCCCCAGCCCCGTGAAAAGCAAGGTCAAAGATTTTCTCTATGATCCATCTCGTTTCCTCGTCGATTACCAGCCGGTTCTTCACATCAGGGTCTCGCTTGTATCCCAGCGGCGCATAGGCAAAGGTACGTTCTCCGGCTAAAAACTTGGCGTGGAGAGAGTTTTTGACCTTGCGGCTGGTGTCCTTCGCAAACCACTCGTTGAACAGGTTTTTGAAAGGAACGAAATCACTGAGACCTTTTTCCGTGTCCTCGTTGTCCGAAACGGCGATGTAGCGGATGCCCTTTTCCGGAAACACGAACTCCAGATAATAGTCCATCATGATATGCTCTCTGCCAAAACGAGATAGGTCCTTGCTGGCGATGCAGTTCACCTTTCCCGCCTCAACGTCCTGCATCATGCGCTGGAAATTAGGGCGGTCAAAATTCGTACCTGTCCATCCGTCGTCGATGTACTCGCCTACCACATGAAGATTGTTTTCCTCCGCGAATCGCCGGAGAATGGTGCGCTGGGTCTCAATGGAAACGCTGTCGCCATAGCTTTCATCGTCACGGCTCAGGCGCATATAAAGTGCGGTATTGTATGGTTGTTTCATAATGACTTCCTCCTATCAGTCGAAACAACCCACGCTTACAATACTTTGCTGAAAATAGTGTATCACAAGCGTGGGATGGATTCAATGCGGATTCACAGTTTTCAGCTTGCCGGGGCGATGATTTTCCCGGATTTTCTCTCCTGCGCCACATAGCGGATCGTCTCTGCGGCAATCTCACCATAGGTTCTGCCCTGAGGCTTAAAATGTTCCGATACACGGATGCGGTTATTGCCGTGGTAAAAGTACAGCGTTCCGTCCCCATCCTGGGCGTAGAACATGGGAACAGCAGGCTTCGCTTTCATGACCTCGGCATAGAAGTCCGACCAATAGCGTTTGCACGCATCCAGAAAGCTTTTGGGCGGCTTGAAAACTGGGTCAAAGCAGCTTTCAATATCGATGGTGGTATTCTTCATAAGCAATTCCTTTCTCAAATCTCGATTTCGTGTTTATAATTTTTCGCCTGTTCGGTGCGCTCCTGCTCATGGCGGATGCTCTCAACAGCGTAGTGAATCTGGCGGATGCTTTTAAGATCCTGCTGGATGGCGGAAAGCCGCTGCCTTTCAGCGGCATATTCCTGTTCCAGAGCCGCTTTTTCCTCCTGCCAGCGCTTGAGCGGCACCTTATTCCCGTCTGCCAGATAGGGCTTTAATTCCCTGCGTGCCATGTAGAACAGGTCAAGCGTCCGCTCATGCCGGGCGGCATATTCCTCCCGTTTCTTCTTCCACTTGGTTTCATTCAGCTTGTCATAGACGGGCTTTCCCTCCCGGTAAAAGCCCGCAAGCTGCACCAGCCTGTCCAGCTTCCTGATGCGCTGCTCCTTCGCCGCAAGAGAGGATTTCAGGCTGCTGGCGGTTTTGTC
>CAVBAZ010000125.1:0-3601 GCA_963593515.1 Bacteroidaceae bacterium | reverse complement strand
GTGCATTTCTTCGTATCTTCTGCGGCCCTCCTGCCCAAGGCGGATATAGTTCCAGTACAGGGCCAGCGCCTCCTGATCGTCCCGGTGGGTGGTCAGATAAAGCCCCAGTTCATCAATGGCGAAGTCCAGCGCCATCAACTCGGAAAGATGGGTATTTGCGGCAGGAAAGCGGGTCTTTAACTCACGGTGAAAGGGAAGATCCAGCCCCGGAAACAGCGTGCCCCGCTGTAAGGCTTCACGGTTATCGTAGCGCTTGGGATTCATGTCCTGCATGGGGATATACGGGAAGGCCATGGGGGCACAGGCTCCCGGCAGACTGCCATTTTTTCCGCCGCACGCGGCTTCATTGACCGGCATAACAGCACGATCTCTCTCTGCCGGAACGGCGGCAGGTGTGGCCGGCGTAAACGGCGCGGCCAGCGCAGCAGAGGGTTCCAGCGCGTCGGTGGCCGCTCTGCTGGCTAAGGTTTGTTCGATATACAACAAGGTGTTCCTCCTTTATCATCGATCAGCCATAGATGGCTCATGCCAGTATATGCCGTGCCGGTCAAACTGGGGATTCCTTTTCCGGTCATTGTGTGATACAATGCATAGTAACGGCAATGGCATCATAGATTGTCCCGAAAGGGGTGTTATGATGATCCTGCTGCTGCATCGAAAGCATGTGCTTTGCGCTGCCATTCTGCTGCTTCTCTCCGCTACAGTGTTGTCGCTGTCGCTGCGGTGTCCTGTCGTCCCGGCCTTTTCCTATACCGAAATGACAACAGGTGAGGTCATCGTGCTGGACGCGGGACACGGCGGCTCTGACGGCGGCGCTGTGTCGGCGGACGGTACGCCGGAGGACGATATCAATTTGGCCATCGTGCTGCGGCTGCAGGATATTTTCGCACTGATGGGCCGCCAAACGGTGCTGACCCGGACAGGAGAAAACTCCTTGGCCGATCCGGACAGCGCAACGCTGCGGCAGGAGAAGGTCAGCGATACCAAAAACCGTGTGGCGCTGATCAACAGTGTGTCGAACGGATACCTCATCAGCATCCATCAGAATACGCTGCCCGGCCATCCGTCGGTACACGGTGCACAGGTATTCTACGGCAAGGTGATGGGCAGCGACGCGCGGGCCGCTGCGGTGCAGCAGGCGCTGAACAGTGTCATCAACACAGGGAACGAAAAAACTGCCAAGCCCATCGGCAGTGATATTTACATTATGGCTCATGCGGACTGCCCAGCGATTTTAGTGGAGTGCGGTTTTCTCAGCAACAGTGCCGAGACAAGGCTGCTTCTATCGCCGGAGTATCAGACAAAGCTGGCCGCTGCTATCTGTTGCGGCTATCTGCAATATCAATAGACAGGTGATACACGAATGAAGAAAACAACGACCTATTTCTGCACCGAGTGCGGCAGCGAAAGCCCCAAGTGGGCAGGGAAGTGCCCCGTCTGCGGTGCGTGGAACTGCATGGTGGAACAAAAGGCGGAAAAGCCCAAGGGCAGCGGAAAGCTCCCTTCCGCCCCACGGCTTGTGAAGGCATATCCGATCACAGCTTTGGAGTCGGAGGACGAGATCCGGTTTTCCACCGGAATGGGAGAGCTGGACCGGGTGCTGGGCGGCGGCGCGGTAAAAGGCTCGCTGGTGCTGGTGGGCGGTGCGCCCGGTATCGGTAAGTCTACGCTGATGCTGCAAATTTGTCAGACGTTGGGTCAGTCGTGGCGGGTGCTGTATGTGTCCGGAGAGGAATCCACCCGCCAGCTGAAGATGCGGGCCAAGCGTTTGCAGGTGGATACGGAAAATCTGCTGGTGTTGTCTGAAACACAGCTGGGCGATGTGCTGGGCTGCGTGGAGCAGGAAAAGCCGGATGTGCTGATCGTTGACTCCATCCAGACGCTGTATAATGAGGACAGCGACGGAATCCCCGGCGGTATCGGGCAGGTAAAGCAATGTACCTTGACACTGATGCAGCTGGCGAAAAGCCAGAATATCACAGTGTTCGTGATCGGCCACGTCAATAAAGAGGGTGCTATCGCCGGGCCGAAGGTGCTGGAGCATATGGTGGACTGTGTGCTGTACTTCGAGGGCGACCAGCATATGACCTACCGCATTCTGCGGGCGGCGAAAAACCGCTTCGGCACCACCAATGAGATCGGTGTTTTTGAGATGATGGATCGCGGATTGAAGGAAGTAGAGAACCCCTCTGAGATGCTGCTGTCCGGACGGCCCACCGACGCGCCGGGCACCTGCGTGACCTGCGCCATGGAGGGCGCACGGCCGGTGCTGGCGGAGGTGCAGGCGTTGGTAGCGCCTGCGGCGGGGACAAAGCCTCTGCGCTCCAGCAATGGCTTTGATTATAACCGAGCCTCCATGCTGCTGGCGGTATTGGAGAAGCGGGGCGGCTTGAAGGTCAGCCAGTGCGACACCTACCTGAACATCATCGGCGGCCTGACGCTGGAGGAACCGGCGGCGGATCTGGCGGCGGTGGTGGCCATTGCCTCCAGCTATCTGGACAAAGCCGTTCCGGATGACATGGCTGCGGTAGGGGAGATCGGTCTTTCCGGCGAGGTACGCAGCATCAACCATCTGGAGCAGCGGCTTTCTGAGGTGCACCGTCTCGGCTTTACCAAGTGCATGATCCCCGCCCACCGTGCAGGCGAGCTGAAGCCGCTGCCGGGACTGACGCTCCTGCCGGTAGAGAACATCGGACAGGCCCTGCGGCTGCTGGCGCAGGGAAAATGAACGCACAGGAGAACGACTAACGACTTATGAGGTATTACATACAGGATCATCTGTCACAATTTGAACTTCATGACGCGGAGCTCTCCCTGCTGCGCTTCGACGGCAATACACTGCGTCTTTCCGTAAGGTTTCTGAATGTGCACAAGGGTATCCCGGAAAATCCCTATGATACGGATATGGAGATTGAATCCGCGGTAATGACTTTCCAAGGGTTCCAGATGCATTCTTACACACGATTCGGCGATAACAATAAGTCGATCCTGTTGTATGATGACGCGCTGCGTGACAGGCTGAACACGGAGGGGATCGCCCTTTTGAACGGAGACGCGACGGATGCGTTTCTGACCAGCCTGCGGGAAGGAATTACCGTGTTAGACCATGACATTAGCGGGGAAAACAATCAACTCTGCTTGGAGGGTATATCCGGCATAGACCCGTATTTTAAGGCGCGGTTTGGCTTTTGCCATGTGCTGGTAGCGTGGGACGCATTTTCTCGAAAGGCTTGGTATGAGCAGATCCGGCAGTATACCTACGATGAACCTGAAACGCTGAGAGAGAAATAATAGATTATTCTATAAGGAGGAGCCCGGTACGTCGTACCTGGCTCCTCCTTATCCTTTGCCAAGTGCATATTTGCTGCGGCACTGCGCATATAGTGGACGCAGGAGGTGTTGTCCCATGACGAAAGGAAAACGTGTGCAGTCCACCCGTCTGCCGCCTGTCCCGCCGCGTTCCAGACGGCCCGCCGCCAGCGGAAAGCCCGGCAAGCGGCAGCAGCCCGCCAGATCCGGAAGCCCTCGGCGGATGATACAGCTGCTGGCCAGCGCCGCGATTCTGCTTGCGGTGGTGCTGGTGAAGCTCACCATGCCGGAT